>NZ_JBEXQW010000033.1:0-91012 GCF_040612775.1 Streptomyces sp. NPDC006339 | reverse complement strand
CGCCGGAGTACCAGGCGAGGCCGGAGCGGGCGATGGCCCAGCTCGCGCGGCCGAGGTCGCCCTGGCCGGCGGGGCCGCGCCGCGTCCACGGGAGCAAGCGGGAGCAAGCGCTTTCCATCAATCGCGCGCGAAGCATTGACGAAGCCTCAACACCCCCTTAGCTTCATCGGCGTTGCACTTCGTACGTCATATATGAGACGCGATACGCGAGATCTGAGAGTGCGTCATGGCCTTCGCCGCCCCCAGCCCCATCCCGTCCCGCACCCAGTACGTCCTGGAGGCGATCAAGCACGACATCCTCACCGGCGGTCTCAGTCCCGGCCAGGCCCTGGTGGAGACCGAACTCGCGGCACGCTTCGGGGTGTCGAAGACCCCGGTGCGCGAGGCGCTGAAGACCCTCGCCGGGAGCGGGCTCGTGGTGCTGAACCAGTACAAGGGCGTCACGGTCCGAATGGTCGACACGGACATGGCCCGCGAGGTCTACGACGTGCGGCTGCTCCTCGAACCGGAGGCGGTCCGCAGGACCGTGGCCGCCGGGGCGCCCCTGGACGCCGCCCGTGAGGCGCTGCACCGGGCCGCCGTCGCCGCGGACACCGCCGAACGCTCCCTCGCCAACCGGGAGTTCCACCGGGCGCTCTACCTGCCCTGCGGCAATCCGCTGCTCGGCCGGATGCTGGACGAGGTCCGCGACCAGGCGGCCCTGGTCTCCACCGTGGCCTGGGCGGCGATCCCCTCCTGGGAGCGGGAGGCCGCCGAGCACGAGGAGATCCTGCGCCTCGCCGCCGCCGGGGACGTCGAGGGGGCCGGGCGGGCCGTCCACGACCACATCGCCTCGTTCGTGGCCCGCGCCTTCCCCGAGCCCGAGGAGACGGAGTGAGCATGCGGTTCGACGAGCTGAGGGCCGCGCTCGCCGACGTGGTCGCCATTCCGGTGACCCCGTTCGCCGCCGACGGCGGGCTCGACACCGACACCCACCGGGCGCTGCTGCGCCGCATGCTCGACGCGGGCGTGCGCACCCTCACCCCGAACGGGAACACCGGCGAGTTCTACGCCCTCACTCCCGAAGAGCGCTTCCGGGCCACCGAGTTGACCGTCGAGGAGGCCGCCGGGCGGGCCGCCGTCCTGGTCGGCGTCGGCCATGACCTGCCGACCGCGATCGAGACCGCGCGGCACGCCCGTGACACGGGCGCCGGGATGCTGATGGTGCACCAGCCGGTGCACCCGTACGTCTCCGCCTCCGGCTGGGTGGACTACCACCGGGCCATCGCGGAGTCCGTGCCGGAGCTCGGGATCGTGCCGTATCTGCGCAACCCCCGGCTGAGCGGGACCCGGCTCGCCGAGCTGGCCGACGCCTGCCCGAACGTGATCGGCGTGAAGTACGCCGTCCCGGACGCGGCGCACTTCGCCGGCTTCGCCCGGGACGCGGGCCTGGAACGCTTCGTGTGGGTGGCGGGGCTCGCCGAGCCGTACGCACCCTCGTACTTCGCGGGCGGCGCGACCGGCTTCACCTCCGGTCTCGTCAACGTCGCTCCCGCGCTCTCCCTGGAGATGCTGCACGCCCTGCGCGCGGGCGACTATCCGGCGGCCATGAAGGTGTGGGCGCGGATCCGCCGCTTCGAGGAGCTGCGGGCGGCCGACGGGAGCGCCGACAACGTCACGGTCGTCAAGGAGGCTCTGGCCTCGCTCGGTCTGTGCCGGCGCGACATCCGGCCGCCGAGCCGCCGGCTGCCCGAGGCGGCCCGCGCCGAGGTCGCCGGGATAGCCGCCGGGTGGCCGGTATGAGCGCGGGCGGGGGACGGCGTCCCGAGGAGCTGCGCAGCCACCAGTGGTACGGCACGGACGGCCTGCGGTCCTTCAGCCACCGGGCCAGGACCCGGCAGTTGGGCTATCTGCCCGAGGAGCACCTGGGCAAGCCGGTGATCGCCGTGCTCAACACCTGGTCGGACATCAACCCCTGCCATGTCCATCTGCGCGACCGGGCGCAGGCGGTGAAGCGCGGGGTGTGGCAGGCGGGCGGATTTCCGCTGGAGTTCCCGGTCTCGACGCTGTCGGAGACCTTCCAGAAGCCGACGCCGATGCTCTACCGCAATCTCCTCGCCCTGGAGACGGAGGAGTTGCTGCGCTCGTACCCGGTCGACGGAGCGGTGCTGATGGGCGGCTGCGACAAGTCGACGCCGGCGCTGCTGATGGGTGCGGCCTCGGTGGACCTGCCGGCGGTGTTCGTGCCGGCCGGGCCGATGCTGCCGGGGCACTGGCGCGGGGAGACCCTCGGCTCCGGCACCGACATGTGGAAGTACTGGGACGAGAAGCGGGCCGGGCGGATCGGCGAGTGCGAGCTCGCCGAGCTGGAGAACGGCCTCGCCCGCTCCCCCGGTCACTGCATGACCATGGGCACGGCCTCGACGCTGACGGCCGCGGCGGAGACGCTGGGCGTCACCGTCCCGGGGGCGTCGTCGATCCCGGCGGTGGACTCGGGGCACGACCGGATGGCCGCCGCGTCCGGCATGCGGATCGTGGAGCTGGTGCGGGAGGACGTGCGGCTTTCGCGGATCCTCACCCGCGAGGCGTACGAGGACGCGGTCGCCGCGGTGCTCGCGCTGGGCGGCTCGACGAACGCGGTGATCCATCTGATCGCGATGGCGGGGCGCTCCGGGGTGCGCCTCACGCTCGACGACTTCGACCGGATCGCGCGGACGGTGCCGGTGCTCGCGAACCTGCGGCCGGGCGGGCGGTTCCTGATGGAGGACTTCCACTTCGCCGGCGGCATGCCGGGGTTCCTGTCGCGGCTGACGGACGTGCTGCACCTGGACCGGCCCACGGTCGCGCACCCGACGCTGCGCGCGCAACTGGCGGGGGCCCTGGTCCACGACGAGGAGGTGATCCGGCCTCGGGAGCGGCCGCTGGCGGACGAGGGCGGGGTGGCGGTGCTGCGCGGCAATCTGTGCCCGGACGGGGCGGTGATCAAGCACATCGCGATGGAGCAGCGGCTGCTGAAGCACACTGGTCCGGCCGTCGTCTTCGACGACTACCGCACGATGCAGCGCACCATCGACGATCCCGCGCTCGGCATCACCCCCGACCACGTCCTCGTGCTGCGCGGCGCCGGCCCCAAGGGCGGCCCGGGCATGCCGGAGTACGGGATGCTGCCGATCCCCGCGTACCTGCTCGAGCAGGGCGTGAAGGACATGGTGCGGATCTCCGACGCCCGGATGAGCGGCACGAGTTACGGGGCCTGTGTGCTGCACGTGGCGCCCGAGTCGTACGTCGGCGGGCCGCTCGCGCTGGTCCGCACCGGGGACACGATCACGCTCGACGTCCCCGGCCGCTCGCTCCACCTGAACGTGGACGAGGCGGAGTTGGCGCGTCGCCGAGCGGAGTGGACGCCGCCGCCGGCCCGTTACGAGCGGGGGTACGGCGCCCTCTACAGCGAGCAGATCACGCAGGCGGACACGGGCTGCGACTTCGCGTTCCTGGCCCGGCCGGGTGCCACGCCCGATCCGTACGCGGGCTGAGCCGCCCGCCGCAGCCGCTCCACGGCCCGGTACGGGGCCTTCGCGCCCCGTACCCGGCCCGCACTCCGGTGCCCCTGTCCATATCTCGAACGCCCTTCGCGAAGCGCTTCACCACGCGCCGCACCACGCACCAGAACGGAGCCGCCGTCATGGCCACAGCTATGACCCCACCACCCCGGGCGGTGCGCCCGCCCGGGCGCCGCCGCCCCGGAGGCCCCCCGCGCCGACTGCCGTATCTGCTGATCGCGCCCGCCGGGCTGCTGATGCTGGGCTTCATCGCGTATCCCGTCCTCAGCGTCTTCTACTACAGCCTCCAGCACTACAACCCCACCAAGCCGTGGCGGAACGGCTTCGCGGGGCTCGCGAACTTCACGGAGCTGTTCACCGAGGACCCGCACTTCTGGGGGACGCTGGCCTTCAGCCTCAAGTGGGTCGTGGTCGAGGTGTCGCTCCAACTGCTCTTCGGTCTCGCCCTGGCGCTGATCGTGAACCAGACCTTCGTGGGGCGGGCGCTCGGCCGGGCGCTGGTGTTCTCGCCCTGGGCCGTGTCCGGCGTGCTGACCTCCGCGATCTGGGTGCTGCTCTACAACTCCCAGACCGGCATCAGCCGTTATCTCGCGGACGCCGGCCTCGGCTCGTACGGCACGTCGTGGCTGTCCGACACGGCCACCGTCTTCCCGGCCGCGATCGTGGCCGACCTGTGGCGCGGGGTGCCGTTCTTCGCCATCCTCATCCTCGCCGACCTGCAGTCGATCCCCAAGGACCTGTACGAGGCGGCCGAGGTCGACGGAGCGAGCCGGCTGCGGCAGTTCCGCCACATCACGCTGCCGCACCTCAAGGACGCGATCGTGCTGTCCACGCTGCTGCGGGCGGTGTGGGAGTTCAACAACGTGGACCTGCTGTACACGCTGACCGGCGGCGGGCCCGCCGGCGAGACCACCACCCTGCCGCTGTACATCGCCCACACCAGCGTGGACGCCCATGACTTCGGCTACGCCTCCGCCCTGACCACGGTGGCGTTCGTGATCCTGCTCTTCTGCTCGACGGTGTATCTGCGCCTGAGCAAGTTCGGAGGCGAGAACCGATGACCCTCCTCGACCGGATCGAGGTCCGGGCCGAAGCGGCCGCCCCGCCCGGAACGCCACGGAACCGCAAGCGGCACCGGGCCTGGGACGAGGTGCCCCGCTGGCAGATCTACCTTCCGCTCGGCGCGTATCTGCTCTTCACCCTGATCCCCTTCTACTGGATCCTGCTCTTCGCGCTCCGCCCGGCCGGCTCGACCTCGCTCGTGCCGTGGCCGATGACGACGGCCCACTTCGAGAAGGTGTGGACCGAGCGCAGCTTCGCCACCTACTTCGAGAACAGCGTGTACGTCGGTGTCGCCACGCTCGTCCTGACGACGGTGGTCGCCCTGGCCGGCGGTTACGCGCTGGCGCGCTTCGAGTTCCGGCTGAAGAAGGGCTTCATGCTGGCCCTGCTGTGCTCGCAGTTCGTGCCGGGCGCGCTGCTGCTCGTGCCGCTGTTCCAGATCTTCGCCGGACTGCGGATGATCAATTCGTTCGGCAGCGTCATCATCGCGGAGACCGTGTTCCAACTGCCGCTGTCGATGATCCTCATCAGCGGCTTCATCAGGAACGTGCCGTACTCCCTGGAGGAGGCGGCCTGGGTCGACGGCTGCGGCCGGTTCAGGGCCTTCCGCGTCGTGGTCCTGCCGCTGCTGCGGCCCGGGCTGGTCGCCGTCGGCTCCTTCGCCTTCGTCCACGCCTGGAACCACTTCCTCTTCGCCCTGATGTTCCTCGGCAACCAGGAGAAGCAGACCGTCCCGGTCGGCCTCAACACGCTGATGGGCGCGGACAGCGTCGACCTCGGCGCGCTCGCGGCCGGCGGGGTGATCGCCGCCGTGCCGGTGGTGATCGTCTTCGCCTTCATCCAGAAGTGGCTGGTCACCGGCTTCAGCGCGGGGGCGGTGAAGGGATGAGCGCGCACAGCCCGAACGCCCCCGTCGGTCCGGTCGGCCCGCTCGGCACGCCCGTCCCCGTGGTCCTCGTGGGGGCCCGTGGTCACGGCCGCTGGCATCTGGCCGAGCTGCGCCGCCTCGAAGCGGCGGGGCTCGTCCGGCTGGCCGGGGTCTGCGAGCTGAGCCCGCTGGACGCCACGGAACTGGAGGGTTTCGACGCGCCGCTCCAGTCCGCGGACCTCGACGCGCTGCTCGCCGCGACCGGAGCGCGGATCGCGATCGTCTGCACCCCCATCGCCACCCACGCCGAGCTCGCCCTCGTCGCCGCCCGGCGCGGGGCCCATCTCCTCCTGGAGAAGCCGCCGGCCCCGTCGTACGCGGAGTTCCTGCGGATCTCGGAGGGCGTCGCGGCGGCCGGGGTGGCCTGCCAGGTCGGCTTCCAGTCGCTCGGCTCGCACGCCGTGCCCGCGATCCGCGAGCTGATCGCGGACGGGGCGATCGGCGAACCGCTCGGGGTCGGCGGGGCCGGCGCCTGGGTGCGCGACGAGGCGTACTTCCGGCGGGCGCCGTGGGCGGGACGGCGGCGGCTCGACGGGGTCGACGTCGTCGACGGGGCGCTGACCAACCCACTGGCCCACGCCGTCGCCACCGCCCTCGCGCTCGCGGACAGCCCGCGCGCCGAGGACGTCGTGCACATCGAGACGGAGCTGGCCCGGGCGCACGCCATCGAGTCCGACGACACCTCCTGCGTCCGGATCGTGACCGCGGCCGGCCGGCGGGTGACGGTCGCCGCGACGCTGTGCGCGGAGACGGCGGCCGAGCCGTACGTGGTGGTGCACGGCAGCCGGGGGCGGATCACGTTCTGGTACAAGCAGGACCGGGTGCTGCTCCAGCGGGCGGGCCACGGACCGGTGGAGACCGTGCACGGCCGCACCGGCCTCCTGGAGAACCTGGTCGCCCATGTGACGGCCGGCGCGCGGTTGCTGGTGCCGCCGGAGGAGACGGGCGCGTTCATGCGGGTGGTGGAGGCGGTGCGGTGCGCGCCCGACCCGGTGGAACTGCCGGAGGAGTTCCGCCGGACGGTACGGGGCGAGGGCGGCCCGCGCCGGACCGTGCCCGGGATCGGGCGGCTCGTCGACGAGAGCGCCGAGACGCTGCGGCTGTTCTCCGAGCTCGGCGCGCCCTGGGCGCGGCGGGCCGAGGGGGTGGTCCGGTGAACGCGCCCGATGTGCTGGAGCTCCGCTGCGCGGGGCGGCCGGTGGCCTCGTACACGATCCGGCCCGGCCTGACGCCGCGCCACGCGCCGCGTCCGTATCTGCACCCGGTGACGACCCTGGCCGGGGTGCCGGTCAGCGAGCTGATGCCCGCCGACCATCCGCACCACCTCGGGGTGTCGGTCGCCGTGCCCGATGTGGCCGGCCACAACTTCTGGGGCGGGCGGACCTTCGTACGCGGCCGGGGGCCGACCGAGCTCGCCGACCACGGCAGGCAGCGGCACGAGGGCTTCACCCGGCTCGCTCCGGACGGCTTCACGGAGCGGCTCAGTTGGACGGCCGGTGACGGAGTCGTCCTCCGGGAGGAACGGAAGCTGCGGGTGCGGGCGCTGGGCCCCACCGCCTGGGCGCTCGACCTGGCCTTCGCGCTGACCGACGCCTCGGGGACGGGTCTGTCGATCGGCAGCCCGGCGACCAACGGGCGGCCGGGCGCCGGGTACGGGGGCTTCTTCTGGCGCGCGCCCAAGGAGGCGGCGCCGCCGGAGGTGTTCGGTGCCGCCGGGGACGGGGAGGCGGCCGTGCACGGAGAGCGCGGCGCCTGGGTCGCCCTGGCGGGCGTGGGCTGGACGCTGGTGTTCGCCGGGGCCGACGAGGAGACCCGGCGCGATCCGTGGTTCGTCCGCGCCGCCGAGTATCCGGGCGTCGGCTCCTCCCTCGCGCTCGACCGCCGGCTCGACGTCCCCGCCGGGGGCACGGTGGTACGGCGGGTGGTCACCGTGGTGGCCGACGGCCGGCTCGACCGGGCGGAAGCCGCGACCCTCGCGCGTACGGCGGTGACGCCATGACCGCTCCGTACGGGCGGCGCGCGCTGCCGGCCGGCGACCCGCGGGCCGGGGAGCCGCCGAACGGGGACCTGCGGGCCGGGGACCTGCCGACCGGGGACCTGCCGACCGGGGATCTGCCGACCGGGGATCTGGGCGACGGCACGTACCGCAATCCGGTGCTCGCCGCGGACTGGTCCGATCCCGACGTCGTCCGGGTCGACGACGACTTCTATCTGACGGCGTCCAGCTTCGGGCGGGCCCCGGGCCTGCCGCTGCTGCACTCCCGCGACCTCGTCAACTGGACGCTGGTCGGGCATGCCCTGGACCGGCTGCGGCCGGAGGCGGCGTTCGCCGCGCCCCGGCACGACGCCGGGGTGTGGGCGCCGTCGCTGCGCCACCACGACGGCCGGTTCTGGATCTTCTGGGGCGATCCCGACCACGGGATCTTCCAGGTCAACGCCCCGTCGGTGCGCGGTCCGTGGAGCGAGCCGCACCTGGTGAAGGCGGGCCGCGGGCTGATCGACGCGTGCCCGCTGTGGGACGAGGAGACCGGCGAGGCGTATCTGGTGCACGCCTGGGCCAAGTCCCGGGCGGGCTTCAACAACCGGCTGACCGGGCACCGGATGAGCCCGGACGGCACCCGGCTCCTGGACGCGGGGACGACGCTCGTCGACGCCGACCGGATCCCCGGCTGGTTCACCCTGGAGGGGCCCAAGCTGTACCGGCACGACGGCTGGTTCTGGATCCTCGCGCCGGCCGGCGGGGTGGCCACGGGCTGGCAGGGCGCCTTCCGCTCACGGTCGTTCACCGGCCCGTACGAGGAGCGGGTCGTGCTGGCGCAGGGCGACACCCCGGTCAACGGCCCCCACCAGGGCGGCTGGGTGCGCACCCCGCGGGGCGAGGACTGGTTCCTGCACTTCCAGCAGCGCGGGGCCCACGGCCGGGTGGTCCACCTCCAGCCGATGCGCTGGGACGCCGACGGGTGGCCGGTGCTCGGCCGCGACGGGGCGCCCGTGCTCGTCCATCCGAAGCCGGACCTGCCGGCCCAGCCGCCGTCGGCGCCCGCGCACGACGACCGGTTCCCCGGTGGGCGGTTCGGGCGTCAGTGGCAGTGGACGGCCAACCCGGCGGAGGGCTGGACCGTCGGCCACGCGGGCGACGGGCTGCGCCTGACCTGCGGACGGACCGAGCTCCTGGACGATCTGCGGGCCCTGCCGCAGATCCTCACCCAGCGGATGCCCGCCCGGGCCTGCGCAGTGGAGGTGGAACTGCGCCTCGACGCGCGGGCGACGGCGCCGGGCGCGCGAGCCGGACTGGTGGTCCTCGGCGACGCCTACGGCTGGATCGGGCTGGCCCGTGAGGGCGACGGCTCGGTGCGGCTCGTCCACCGCTTCGCCCCGGCCGGCGCCGACCGGGAGCGGGACGCGGCGCCGTCCTTGCCCGCGCCCGAGGGCCGGGCCTCGCTGCGGATCGAACTCACCGCCGACGCGCGGTGCCGCTTCGCGGCCGACACGGGCGACGGCTTCGTACCGCTCGGCCGGGAATTCGCCGCCACGCCCTGGCGGTGGGTCGGGGCGCTGCTCGGCCTGTTCGCCGCGGCGCCGCCCGGGACGGGGCACGCCGGGACGGCCGAGTTCACCGCGTTCCGCATCACCCCGTAAGACCGCAACCCCCCATCCCCCGCACGACCCGAGAGAAGAGAGCCGACGATGAACGTCTTCCGTGGCGGACGGCACAGAGCCGCCTGCGCCCTCGCCCTGACCACCGTGCTCGCGCTGACCGTCTCCGCCTGCGGCGACGGCGGCAGCGGCGCCGCCGGCGACAAGGGCGGCGAGGGCTCGGGCAAGGGCGAGATCACCTTCTGGGACAACAACGGCGGTGTCCGCACCGACATCTGGAAGGAGATCATCGCCGACTTCGAGAAGGCGAACCCCGACATCGAGGTGAAGTACGTCGGGATCGCCTCCAAGGAGGTCCAGTCGAAGTACGACACGGCCATCCAGGGCGGCGGTCTGCCCGACGTCGGCGGCGTCGGCGCGGCCATGCTGGCCGGGATCGCCGCGCAGAACGCCCTGGAGCCCCTGGACGCGCGGCTCGAGGCGAGCCCGCTGAAGGGCAAGCTCAACGCGGGCATGGTGGAGAGCGTGAAGTCGGCCGGCGGCCAGGGGAAGCTGTTCACCGTCCCCACCTCCGCCAACAACGGCGTCCTGTACTACCGCACCGATCTGTTCCAGGCGGCCGGCCTGAAGGAGCCCACCACGTGGTCTGCGTTCTACACGGCCGCCGAGAAGCTGACGGACCGGACGAAGAACCGCTTCGGCTACACGATCCGCGGCGGTGCCGGGTCCGTCGCCCAGGCCCTGGACGCCATGTACGGCCAGAGCGGCATCACCGACTTCTGGAAGGGTGACAGGACCACCGTCAACGACCCGGCGAACGTGGCGGCGCTGGAGAAGTACGCCGGACTGTTCAAGCGGACCACCCCCGCGGCCGACGTCAACAACGACTTCACCAAGATGGTCGCGCAGTGGGACAGCGGCGAGATCGGCATGCTCAACCACAACCTGGGCTCCTACCAGGACCATGTGAAGGCGCTCGGCACAGAGAAGTTCCGGGGCATCCCCAACCCGACCAGGGACGACGGCACCCGGGTGCAGGTGTCCAACCCGGTCGACGGCCTCGGTCTGTTCTCCTCCAGCAAGAACAAGGCGGCGGCCTGGAAGTTCATCGAGTACGCCGCCTCCCATGAGGCCAACAGCAAGTGGAACAGGTCGGCGGGCGCCATCCCGTCGAACACCGAGGCCGCGAAGGACGCCTGGATCCAGGCGTCCGAGCCGACGAGGCTGGCCGCCGAGAGCCTCTTCAGCGGCAGGACCAGGATCGTCGAGCTGCCGTACTACCTGCCGGACTGGAACACCATCTCGAAGGCCGACAACGAGCCCGCCTTCCAGAAGGTGCTGCTCGGCACGATGTCCGCCAAGGACTTCCTCGACGGCCTCGCCGAGCAGCTCAACGAGGCGCAGGCCGAGTGGAAGAGCCTGGGCCGGTGACCGTGACCCGCCGCGGTCTGCTGGCGGCCGGGGCGGGCCTCGCGCTCGCCCCGGCCGGGGCAGCGGCCGCCGTCGCAGCCCCGAGGGGGACCCGTATGCGCACCCTGTACCTCGCGGGCGACTCCACCGCCGCCCGGAAATACGCCGACGCCGCGCCCGAGACCGGCTGGGGCATGGCCCTCCCGTTCTTCCTGCACCGGGACGTCACGGTGGCCAACCACGCGGTCGACGGCCGCAGCACCAGGAGCTTCCTGGCCGAGGGACGGCTCGACCCCGTCCTGCGGGCCGTGCGGCCCGGAGACGTGCTGATCGTCCAGTTCGGCCACAACGACCAGAAGACCACCGACCCGGCGCGCGGCACCGACCCGTGGACGACGTACCAGGAGAACCTGCGGGTGTTCGTGGCCGGCGCCCGCGAGCGCGGGGCGCTGCCGGTCCTGGCGACCTCGGTCGAACGGCGCCGCTTCGACGCCGCCGGGACGGCGCTGCGCACCCTCGGGGAGTACCCGGCCGCGATGCGGGCGGTGGCGCGGGAGGACGACGTCCCGCTGCTCGACGTGGAGGCGCTGTCCCTGGCGCTGTGGCAGCGGCTGGGGCCGGAGGCGACGAAGGCGTACTTCAACTGGACACCGGCCGAGCAGGACAACACGCACTTCAACCCGCCGGGCGCGATCGAGGTGGCCCGGCTGGTGGCGGGCGAGCTGCTGCGCACGGGGGTCCTCGCGCCGCGCGAGACGCGCCGTCTGGACGACGGGATACCCGCCGGGTGGATCACCTGGCCCGATTCGGAGGAGAGCTGAGCATGCGGCACGACCGGAGAGCACGCGGAGCACGGCACGGCGGGACGGCGTGGGCGGCGGGAGCGGTCGCACTGGCGGCGGCGATCGCCGGCCCGGTGCCGGCCGCCCAGGCGGGACCGACGGAGCAGGCCGGGCGGGGAGGCTCCGCGACGTCGTCCCCCGAGCGGGCCGTGCTCGGCGCACGGGACGGCTGGGCCTCGGACGGTACGGGGACGACCGGCGGCTCCGCGGCCGCCGCGTCCCGGGTCTTCACGGTCACCACCTGGGAGGAGTTCCGGGCGGCGCTCGCCGTGCCGGGCACCGAGCCGCGGATCGTCCGGGTCGTGGGGACGCTGGACGCGACGGCCGCGGGCTGCTCGGCGTTCGAGGAGCCCGGCTACGACTTCGGCGCCTACCTCGCCGCGTACGACCCGAAGGTGTGGGGGTACGAGAAGGAGGTCAGCGGCCCCCAGGAGGACCTGCGGGCGGCGTCGGCGGCCCGCCAGGGCCAGGCGGTCAAGGTGAAGGTGCCGGCCAACACCACCGTCATCGGGGTCGGCCGCTCGGCCGGCATCACCGGCGGCAGTCTGCAGATCACGGGCGTGGACAACGTCATCGTCCGCAACCTCACCCTGGAGAGCCCGCTGGACTGCTTCCCGCAGTGGGACCCGACCGACGGGGCGACGGGGGCGTGGAACTCCGAGTACGACAGCATGGTGGTGTACGGCTCCACGCACGTGTGGATCGACCACAACACGTTCACCGACGGGGCCCACCCCGACTCCTCGCTGCCCTCGTACTACGGGGAGCTGTACCAGCGGCACGACGGCGAGCTGGACATCGTGCGGGGCGCGGACCTGGTGACGGCCTCGTGGAACGTGTTCGCCGACCACGACAAGACGCTGATGATCGGCAACAGCGACGGCGCGGGCGCCACGGACCGCGGCAAGCTGCGGGTGACCCTGCACCACAACCTGTTCCGGAACGTGGTCGAGCGGGCGCCGCGGGTCCGGTTCGGCAAGGTCGACGCGTACAACAACCACTTCGTCGTGCCGGGTTCCACGTACGCGTACTCGTTCGGCATCGGGCAGGAGTCGCAACTGGTCGCGGAGAAGAACGCGTTCACGCTCGCCGAGGGTGTCCCGGCCGGGAGGATCCTCAAGAAGTGGAAGGACGCTCCGGTCACCACGTCCGGCAATCTCGTCAACGGCCGGGCGGTCGATCTGCTCGCCGTGCACAACGCCGAGTTCCCGGGTGAGGTGCTGCGCGCGGACGCGGGCTGGACGCCCGTGCTGCGCGCCCGGGTCGACCGGCCGCAGGCGGTGCCGGGTCTGGTCGGTCACCGCGCCGGCGCGGGTCGCGCCCTGCGCTGAGCCCCGCCCGCTCCCGTCCGTTCCGGCCCGCTCCTCCCCCGTACCGCCGGTGCGGCGCCGTCTGCCGTCCGTCGCGGCGGCCCCGCACCGGCCCCCTCCCCCACTGCAAGGAGCCCCGTCATGCCTTCGACCAGCCGCCGTGCCCTGCTCACCGCGGGCGCCGGCGCGGCACTCGCCCTCGCCGTGCCCACCGGGGCGCACGCCCGGGAACGGAGCCGCCCCTTCGGCCGCTTCGGTTCGCCCGGGGCGCGGCTCACCCCGCGCACGCTGTACGTGCACCCGGGCGGTCTCGGCGACCACACCACCGTCCAGGCGGCGGTGTCGGCCGCCGTCGGGGCCGGCTGGACGCTGGTCCTGGCGCCCGGCACGTACCGTGAGACCGTCGCGGTGAGCCCGGCCCGTACGGACATGACGTGGATCGGGGCGAGCGAGAACGCCCGGGACGTCGTCGTGGTGTACGACAACGCGGCCGGCACGCTCCGCCCCGACGGCACTCCGTACGGCACGACCGGGTCGGCGACCACGACCGTGCAGGCCGACGGGTTCACCGCTCACTGGGTGACCTTCGCCAACGACTTCCTGCGCAGTGACCTTCCCGGCAACAGCGGCACGCAGGCCGTCGCCCTGAAGACGCAGGGCGACCGGTCGGCGTTCTGGCACTGCCGTTTCCTCGGCCACCAGGACACCCTGTACGCCGACTCGACGGCGCTGTCGCAGGTCGCCCGGCAGTATTTCGCGCACTGCCACATCGAGGGCGACGTCGACTTCGTCTTCGGCCGGGCGACCGCGGTCTTCGCGCACTGCCGCTTCCACACCCTGCTGCGGGAGGACCGGACGGACGCGCCGCTGGGCTTCGTCTTCGCGCCGTCGACCGCGCGCACCACCCCGTACGGCTTCCTCGCGTCCCGCTGCCGCGTGACGAGCGAGGCACCGGACGGCTTCTACAAGCTGGCCCGGCCGTGGGTGCCGGGCTCGGACCCGACGGCCCGGCCGTCGCTGGTGGTGCGCGACAGCGTGCTCGGGCCGGGGATCGACGCCGTCGCCCCGTACGCGAACATGCGCGAGACCTTCCCGTGGCAGCGGCAGCGCTTCGCCGAGTACCGCAACACCGGTCCGGGCGCCGAGGTCTCCGTCCCGGAGAACCGGCCCCAACTGACGGCCGGGCAGGCCGCGTCCGCGACCCGGACCGCGTATCTCGGGGACTGGGACCCGCGCGGCACGCTCGGCCGCTGACGGCCGGTGCGCGGGCTGTCGGTCAGCCGGCGAACGGCGTGGCCGGCAGCCCCTCCCCCATGTCCGGGAGGACCAGCAGGGAGCCGGCGAGGGGTTCCGGGTCGGGCAGGCCGGTGCGGGCGGTCGTGACGTAGAGGTCGCGCAGTCCGGGGCCGCCGAAGGCGCAGGCGGTCGGCCGGCGCACCGGCAGCGGGACCGTGCGGTCGAGGGCGCCGGCCGGGGTGTAGCGGTGCAGCCGGCCGCCGTCCCACAGGGCGACCCAGACGCAGCCCTCGGCGTCCACGGCGAGGCCGTCGGGGAGTCCGGCGCCCGGTGCGACGGTCGCGAAGGGGCGGCGTTCGACG
This sequence comes from Streptomyces sp. NPDC006339, assembly GCF_040612775.1. Taxonomy (NCBI): domain Bacteria; kingdom Bacillati; phylum Actinomycetota; class Actinomycetes; order Kitasatosporales; family Streptomycetaceae; genus Streptomyces; species Streptomyces sp. NPDC006339. The sequence goes on along the minus strand of NZ_JBEXQW010000033.1, from coordinate 76,726 downwards.
ACCTGGCCGTCCTCGACGCGGAGGGTGTCGACCCGGCGGGTGGGGGTGTCGATGTAGTACGCGAGCCGGGCGTCGGGGCTCCAGCCGATGCCGTTGCTGACGCTCACGCCCGTCAGGAGCGGGGTGGCGTCGCCGCCGGGGGCGATCCGGACGAGGTCGCCGCCGCCCTCCCGTTCGTCGTAGCGCATGGTGCCGGCCCAGAGGCTGCCGTCGGGGGCGACGGCGGCGTCGTTGCCGCGGCGGCCGGCCACGGGGTGGTGGCGCAGCCAGGAGAAGGCGCCGTCGGTGTCGTAGCGGCCGACGCCGTCCCGGAGGTTGACGACGAGTCCGCCGCCCGCGCGGGGTTTCGCGGCGCCGACGTGCTGGCCGGTGTCCGTCACGGTGCGGGCGCCGTCGGCGGGCGCGTACGTGTGGACGCGGGAGCCGAGGATGTCGACCCAGATCAGGCGGGCGCCGGCCGCGTCCCAGGTGGGGCCCTCGCCGAGGGCGGCGTCCGTCCGCACGGCGACCTCGGGGGCCGGCGGCGTCATCGCGGGGCCGTCCGGTGGCCGAGGCGCAGGGAGAGGTCGGCGGCGCCGCGGGCGGCGAGCGCGCCGAGTTCGGCCTCGCGCTCCTCGCTCCAGCGGATGACGGGCACGGAGATGGACAGGGCGGCGACGACCCGCCCGGAGCCGTCCCGTACGGGCGCCGCGACGCAGGAGACGTCGGGGTTGGACTCGCGGTGCTCGGTGGCGGTGCCGCGGGCGCGGATCGCGGCGAGCTCGGTGCGCAGGGCACCGGGGTCGGTGATGCTGCGCGGGGTCATGGCGGTGAGTTCGCGGCCGTCGATACGGGCGTCGAGCTCGGCCTCGGGCAGGGAGGCGAGGAGCATCTTGCCGACGGAGGTGCAGTGGGCGGGGAGGCGGCGGCCGGCGGCGGAGACCATGCGGACGGCGTGGGTGGAGTCGACCTTGGCGATGTAGATGACGTCCAGGTCCTCCAGTACGGCGACGTGGACGGTCTCGTCGCAGGTCTGGGCGATCTCCTGGGCGACGCGCCGTCCTTCGGCGGCGAGGTCGAGCTGTTCGGCGTAGCGGCTGCCGAGCTGATGGGTGCGGACGCCGAGGCGGTAGCGGCCGGGCTGCTCGGGCACGGCGGTGAGGTAGTGCCGGGCCGCGAGGGTGGTGAGGAGCTCGTGGGTGGTGGTGCGGGGCAGGCCGAGCTTCCGGGTGATCTCCGGGGCGGAGAGGGTGTCGTCGCTCCGCAGGAACAGTTCGAGAATGTCGAATGCCCTGGTCACCGCCGGTACGAGACGCCCCATGGCCGTCACCCCGCCCCTCTGTACGTTCGATATCCCGACCATTGGCCGGTATGGCGAACTCAGGCTAACCAGACGGGGGTTCGGGGGCAATGGCCGCGCGGACCATTGACACCCCGGGGACGGCTGCATACGGTCGCGCCACGATTTCGAACGTGTGACGAAATATCGAACATCAAGGGAGCAGAGGAGCATCCGCCGTGCGCATCACGGGAATCACCACTCATGTCGTCGGAACGCCCTGGAGGAACCTCACCTATGTCCTCGTCCACACGGACGAGGGCCTGACCGGTGTCGGCGAGACGCGAATGCTCGGCCACACCGACGCGCTGCTCGGGTATCTGCGCGAGGCCGAGGCCAACCACATCGCGGGCTCGGACCCGTTCGCGGTCGAGGACCTCGTGCGGCGGATGAAGTACGGGGACTACGGCCGGGCCGGCGAGATCGTCATGTCCGGCATCGCCGTGATCGAGACGGCCTGCTGGGACATCAAGGGCAAGGCCCTCGGCGTCCCCGTCTGGCAGTTGCTCGGCGGACAGGTGACCGACCGGGTCAGGGCCTACGCCAACGGCTGGTACACCACGGAGCGCACTCCGGAGGCGTATCACAAGGCGGCCCGAGAGGTGGTCGCGCGCGGCTACCGGGCCCTGAAGATCGACCCGTTCGGCAACGGCCACCTCGAACTGGACGCCGAGCGTTCGCGGTACGCGGTGTCCCTGATCGAGGCGGTCCGTGACGCGATCGGCCCGGACACCGAACTGATGCTGGAGATGCACGGCCGCTTCTCCCCCGCCACGGCGGTACGGCTCGCCCACGAGCTGGCCCCGTTCCGGCCGGCCTGGCTGGAGGAGCCGGTCCCGCCGGAGAACCTCAAGGCGCTGAAGAAGGTCGCCGACAAGGTGGACCTGCCGATCGCGACCGGGGAGCGGATCCACGACCGGATCGAGTTCCGTGAGCTCTTCGAGTCCCAGGCGGCGGACATCATCCAGCCCGACCTCGGGCACATCGGGGGCATCCTGGAGACCCGCAAGCTCGCGGCCACCGCCGAGACCCACTACGTGATGGTCGCCCCGCACAACGTGGGCGGCTCGGTGCTCACCGCCGCCTCGCTGCAACTGGCCGCCTGCACCCCGAACTTCAAGATCCTGGAGCACTTCAACGACTTCGCCGACGCGGAGATCACCGGGATCGTGCGCGGCGCGCCCCGGGTCGACCCGGAGACCGGCTGCTTCGAGATCTCCCACGCGCCGGGCCTCGGCGTCGAGCTGGACGTGGACGCCGCCGCGGAATTCCCGCAGCAGCGCGCCCGGTTCGACCTGTGGGCCGAGGGCTGGGAGCGGAGGGCGCCGAAGTGATCGCCGGGCGAGGGGTATCGGGGGCGGGGGCGCCGGGGGCGGCACCGACACCACCCCCGGCCCTGAGCCGGGCGGTGCTCGTTCCCGAGCCCGGTGTGCACCGGCTGGTGACCCGTGCCGTCCCCGAGCCGGGTCCCGGTGAGGTGCGGCTGCGGGTGGCCGCCGCCGGGATCTGTCTGAGCGACCGCGAGGTGTACGAGGGCCGGCGGGCGCCCGGCTATGTCCGCTACCCCGTCGTGCCCGGCCACGAGTGGGCGGGCACGGTCGAGGCCGTGGGGCCCGGCGGCGACCCGGCGCTCCTCGGCCGCGGGGCCGTCGCCGAGGGCTTCCGCACGTGCGGCGACTGCGCGCGCTGCCGCTGCGGCGAGACCAGCCTGTGCACCGGCGGCTACGCGGAGACCGGGTTCACCGAGCCCGGTGCCTTCGCCGACCATGTGGTCGTCCCCGCCCGGCTGCTGCACCTGCTGCCCGCCGGAGCCGATCTGCGCGCCGCCGCGCTGCTCGAACCGGCCGCCGTGGTCGCCGCCGCCGTCCGGGCCGGGCGCCCGCGGCCGGGCGAGCGGATCGCGGTCGTGGGCGCCGGCACCCTCGGTCTGCTCGCCGTGCAGTTCCTCGCCGCCTCCTCGCCCGCCGAGCTGACGGTGGTCGAGCCCCGGGCGGCGCGCGGTGAGCAGGCGCTGCGGCAGGGTGCGACCGAGGTGCTCACCCCCGGTGCGGCGGAGGCCGCGGGCCACGGCCGCTTCGACCTGGTGGTGGAGACGGCCGGCGCGCCGACCACGGCCGCGTCCTCGTGTCTGCTGGCCCGCAGGGGTGGCCGGGTCGTGCTCACCGGGATGTTCGCCGAGGGGGCCGTCGGCATCGATCCCGTCCACCTGTCCGTGAGCCAGCTCGAGGTGCGCAGCGTCTTCGGGGCGTCCTCCGCCGACTGGGCCGGGGCGGTGGCCGCCTTCGCCGACGGCCGCCTGGATCCGGGGGCGCTGATCAGCCATGAGTTCCCGCTGGAGCGGTTCGCGGAGGCCCTCGCCCTGGTGGGCGGCGGCGATCCGGGGACCGGAAAGGTGCTGCTGCGCCCCTGACGGGCCGCGGCACCGGCCACGTACGGCCGGCCGTGCGCCGTCAGCCGCGAACAACGTCCGACATCTCGAACGGAAGGGTTCCTGCCGTGACCGCTCTCCCCGCTCCGCCCGCACCGCCCGCTCCCCCCGCACCGCCCCGCCGGCCCGGCGCCGCCGCGCTCGCCCGGATCGGCCATCCCGTCCCCGCGGCCGAGGCCGCCGACACCTCCCCGCACACCTTCCCCGACGGCGGGACCTGGCGCACCGAGATCCCGTCCGTCGAGGGCCCGGAGGCGCTCTCCGAGGTCCTGAAGGAGAGCACCCGGCTCGATGTGCCGGTGCACCGGGTCAGCCAGGGCAGCGGCGTGTGGATGCTCAGGGACGACGAGATCACCGAGATGGTCGAGGCGTGCGCCGAACGCTCCGTCGAGCTCTGCCTGTTCACCGGACCGCGCGGCACCTGGGACATCGGCGCCGCGACCCGTACCGACTCCGGCGGGGCCGGGCCGCGGGCCCGCGGCCACGACGCCCTCGCCGGGTGCGTCGAGGACGCCGTCCGCGCCACGGAACTCGGCGTGCGGTGTCTGCTCGTGGCGGACGAGGGCGTGCTGTGGACCCTGCACCGGCTGCGGACCGCGGGGGTGCTGCCCGCCGACACCACGTTCAAGGTGTCCGCGCTGATCGGCCCGGTCAACCCGGCCTCGTACGCGCTGTACGAGCGGCTCGGCGCCGACTCCCTCAATGTGCCCTCCGACCTCGCGCTCGCCCATCTCACGGAGATCCGGCGGGCCAGCCGCGCGCCGATGGACCTCTATGTGGAGACACCGGACGACCTCGGCGGCCACGTCCGCATGTACGAGACGGCCGAGCTGATCCGGCGCGGCGCGCCGCTCTACCTGAAGTTCGGTCTGAGCCGGGCGGCCGGCCTCTACCCGTACGGCGCCCATCTGCGCGAGCAGGCCCTCGCCACCGCGCGCGAGCGGGTCCGGCGCGGCCGGCTCGTCCTCGATCTGCTGGCCCGGCACGGCGCCGGCGGCGGCATGTCGCCGCTCGGCTCCCGGCTGCCCGGCGAGCTCCGCCGCTTCCCCGCGACCGAAGGGAACTGATCCATGCGCACCCGCACGCTGCGCGCCGCCGCCGCGGCCGCGCTGTTCACCACGCTGCTCGCCGGCTGCGGCCAGGAGGCCCGGGGCGGCAGCCGCTACCAGCCCGACAAGGGCAAGGGCGGCACCATCGGCCTCGCCATGCCGACCAAGGCGTCGGAGCGCTGGATCGCCGACGGCGAGAACATGGCGGAGCAGTTCCGCAAGGCCGGCTACCAGACCGATCTGCAGTACGGCGACGACAAGGTCGAGAACCAGATCGCCCAGATCGAGAACATGATCACCAAGGGCCGGCGGCTCCTGGTGGTCGCCGCGATCGACGGCTCGGCCCTCACCGACGTCCTGCGGCGCGCGCACGACGCGGGCATCCCCGTGATCTCGTACGACCGGCTGATCATGGGCACCGAGCACGTGGACTACTACGCCTCCTTCGACAACGAGCGGGTGGGCGAGCTCCAGGCCCGCTACATCGTCGACAGGCTGAAGCTCGGCGCCCCGGCGAGGACCGGCGGCAAGCCGTACGACATCGAGCTGTTCGCCGGTTCCCCGGACGACAACAACACCCGCTACTTCTGGAACGGCGCCATGAAGGTGCTCCAGCCGTACCTCGCCAGCGGGCAGCTCGTCGTCCGCAGCGGGCAGACCCGGATGAACCAGGCGACCACCCTGCGCTGGGACGGCGGCACCGCGCAGCGCCGGATGGACGACCTGATCAGCAAGAACTACGGCTCCGAGCGCCTCGACGCGGTGCTCTCTCCGTACGACGGGATCTCGATCGGCGTCATCTCCGCACTCCGCAGCGCCGGTTACGGCACGCCGGGCCACCCGCTGCCGGTGGTGACCGGGCAGGACGCCGAACTCGCCTCGGTGAAGTCGATCATCCGCGGGGAGCAGACCCAGACCGTCTTCAAGGACACCCGGAAGCTCGCCGCCCGGGCGGTCGCCATGGGCGACGCGGTCCTGAACGGCCGCAAGCCCGCGGTCAACAACGTGAAGGACTACGACAACGGGAAGAAGACCGTCCCGGCGTATCTGCTGGACCCGGTCAGCATCGACCGCACCAACACCCAGCTCCTCGTCCGCGAGGGGTACTTCACCGCGGGACAGCTCTCATGAGCCGGCCCCCGGTCCTTCAGATGCGGTCGATCGTCAAGACCTTCCCCGGCGTGAAGGCCCTCGACGGGGTCGAGCTGACCGTGCGCCCGGGTGAGGTCCACGCCCTGTGCGGGGAGAACGGCGCGGGCAAGTCCACGCTGATGAAGGTGCTCAGCGGCGTCCATCCGCACGGCTCCTACGAGGGCGAGATCCGCTTCGAGGGCAGGCCCCTCGCGCTGCGCGACATCCGCGACGGCGAGCGGCACGGCATCGTGATCATCCATCAGGAGCTGGCGCTCGTCCCCGACCTGTCCATCGCCGAGAACCTCTTCCTGGGCAACGAGCGCGCCCGGCGCGGGGTGGTCGACTGGCCGCGGACCCTGCGCGAGGCGGCCGGGTTGCTGCGACGGGTCGGGCTGCGCGAGCACCCCAACACACTCGTGTCGGAACTCGGTGTCGGCGCACAGCAGTTGGTGGAGATCGCGAAGGCGCTCGCCAAGGAGGTGAGGCTCCTCATCCTGGACGAGCCGACGGCCGCCCTCAACGACGCCGACAGCGCGGCCCTGCTCGGCCTCGTCCTGGAGCTGCGTGCCCAGGGCATCGCGTGTGTCCTCATCTCGCACAAGCTGGGCGAGATCCGGCGTGTCGCCGACACCGTGACGGTGCTCCGCGACGGACGGACGGTCGAGACGCTCACGGTTCGCGCCACGCCGGACGCCGAGCCCGACGTCTCCGAGGACCGGATCATCCGGGGCATGGTGGGGCGCGCCCTCGACCGGCGCTTCCCCGAGCGGACCCCGTACGGCGGCGCGGACGCCGGGCGGGAGGCGCTGCGGGTGCGCGGCTGGACGGTCCGCCACCCGGTCGACCGGCGGCGGACGGTCGTCGACGGCGTGTCGCTGACGGTGGGCCGGGGCGAGATCGTGGGGATCGCCGGGCTGATGGGGGCCGGTCGCACCGAGCTCGCGATGTCGCTCTTCGGGCGTTCGTACGGGCGGTACGTGGCCGGCACGGTGGCGGTCGACGGCCGGGAGACGAGCACGGCGACCGTCCCGGACGCGATCGCGGCGGGCCTCGCCTATGTCACCGAGGACCGCAAGCGGTACGGCCTGAACCTCGTGGACACCGTGCACCGCAACATCTCGCTGGCCTCGCTGCACCGGATGACCCGGCGCGGGACCGTCGACGAGCACCGGGAGCGCCGGGTCGCCGAGGACTTCCGCCGCGGTCTGAACATCAAGACGCCCACCGTCCTGGAGGAGGTCGGCCGGCTCTCCGGCGGCAACCAGCAGAAGGTGGTCCTCGGACGGTGGATCCACGCCGACCCGAGGGTGCTGATCCTCGACGAGCCGACCCGCGGGGTCGACGTGGGCGCCAAGTACGAGATCTACACGGTGATCGACCGGCTCGCCGCCGAGGGGCGGGCGGTGCTCCTCATCTCCTCCGAGCTGCCGGAGCTCCTGGGGATGTGCGACCGGATCTACACGATGGCCGAGGGCCGGCTGACCGCCGAGGTCGCCCGCGCCGACGCCACCCAGGAAACCCTGATGCGCCACATGACCCTGAGCGGAAGCTGAGGCCCCGACATGACGACCACGATCCCTTCCGCGCAGGGCGCCCCCGCCGGGCGGCCGGACCGCCCGTCCGCGGGCGCGCTGCTCGTCGCCGGGCTGCGGGCGAACATGCGCCAGTACGGCATGCTCGTCGCGCTCGCCTTCCTCGTCGTGCTGTTCCAGATATGGACCGACGGCACGCTGCTCCTGCCGAACAACGTCTCCAACCTGATCCAGCAGAACAGCTACATCCTCATCCTCGCCATGGGCATGATGATCGTGATCGTGGCGGGTCACATCGATCTGTCCGTCGGTTCGGTGGCCGCGTTCGTCGGGGCGCTCGCGGCGGTCCTGATGGTCCGCCATGACGTCCCCTGGGTGCTCGCGCTGCTGCTCTCGCTGCTCGTCGGGGCGGCGGCGGGCGCCTGGCAGGGCTACTTCATCGCGTATCTCGGCATCCCGTCGTTCATCGTGACGCTGGCCGGGATGCTGCTGTTCCGCGGTCTCACCCAGATCTTCCTGGAGGGCCGCTCGCTCGCCCCGTTCCCCGAGGGCTTCCAGAACCTGGCCAAGGGCTTCCTGCCCGAGATGGGGCCGTACACGCAGTACCACAACCCCACGCTGCTGCTCGGTCTCGCCCTGGTGGTGACGCTGCTGGTGCGCGAGGCGCGGGACCGGAGGCGGCGGGCGGAGTACGAGCTCGACCCGCTGCCGACCGGCCTGTGGGTGCTCAAGTGCGTGGCGATCACGGCGGCCGTCGTCGCCTTCACCCTCACCCTCGCGAGCTTCCACGGTGTGCCCGTGGTGCTGCTCGTGATGGGCGTGCTGCTCGTGGGCCTCGGTTACGTGATGCGCCACACGGTCATCGGCCGGCACGTGTACGCGCTGGGCGGCAACAAGGCGGCGGCGAAGCTGTCGGGGGTGAGGGACCGCCGGGTCACGTTCCTGGTGTTCGTGAACATGGGCGTGCTCGCGGCGCTCGCCGGCTGTGTCTACGCGGCCCGGCTCAACGCCGGCACGCCGCAGGCCGGTCTCACCTTCGAACTGGAGGCGATCGCCGCCGCGTTCATCGGCGGGGCGTCGATGAGCGGCGGCATCGGCAAGGTGACCGGCGCCGTGATCGGCGGTCTGGTGCTCGGCGTCCTCAACAACGGCATGTCGCTGGTCGGCGTCGGCACGGACTACCAGCAGGTCATCAAGGGCCTCGTGCTGCTCGCGGCGGTCGGGTTCGACGTGTGGAACAAGCGCCGGGCGGGCCGCTAGCGCGGCTCCTCGCGGGGCCAGGCGCCCCGCTCGGCGAGGTCGAGGACGAGGGCGGCGATGTTCCAGGCGTCGTCCTCGCCCCGGTGGTGCCGGCCCTCCAGGGGCAGCCCGGCGGTCTTCAGGGCGCCCGCCATGCCGGGGCGCTTCCGCAGCCCGTACGCCTCCGTGAACACGGCCTTGGCGTTGGTGTGGCCGCGCTCGGCGGGGCGGCCGAACGGGTAGGGCGCCCCGGTGGCCCGGCACTGCGCGTCGAACTGCTTGCGGTCGTAATCGCCCCAGCTCGCCCAGGGGCGCCGCCGGGCGTCGTGCTCGTCGGCGAGGATCCGGCATGCCTCGGCGAAGTCGACGCCGGCCGCGACCTGCGCCGGGGTGAGGCCGGTGAGTTCGGTGCAGAAGGCGCTCACCGCGGAGCGGGCGGGCCGCACCAGGATCCCGTGCCGGGAGACGCGGCGGCGGGCGGTGAGATCGACGACGGTGAGGCCGATCTCGATGATCTCGCTCACCGCGCCGGGCGGGGGCTGCCCGTCCCAGCAGGTGGCTTCGACGTCGACGACGTTCAGAAGGGCGGGTCCGCTGTCCATGGCGGAAGGCTAGAGAGCCGGACCGGTCCGGGGCATCCGAATTTCACGGTGCGCTCGCCCGCCGGCGCGGGCCGTTCAGCGTGCCGTACGGGGCGGGGTGGGCGGCGCGGCCGACGGTGAGGTCGCCGGGCGCGCCGGTTCGGGCCACGGACGGGCCCTGGCCGGGGACACCCCGCTGCGCGGGCGGCGCGGCATCGTGCAGGATCACTCCCATGACCGACACCAGCAGACGTACCGTCCTCGCCTCCGTGGCCGCCGTGGCCGCGGGCCTGCCCACGCTCAACGCCCTCGTCGGCGACGGGGCGACCCCCGCGGCGGCGGCCGACACGTTCGTCTCCAACACCAAGCTGTACAGCGACGGGACGTACAAGGAGGGCGTCGACTGGATGCGCCGCTACCGCATCGGCGCCCCGGTGATCACCGACAACGACCGCTACGCGAGCGCGCCCCTCAACACCACCGCCGTCCTCGCCCCGCACGGCGGCGGCATCGAGGCCGGCACCAGCGAGCTGTGCATGGCCGTCGCGGGCTACAAGCCCTTCGACCACGGCACCGATCCCTCACTCGCGGCGGAGGCGGGCCAGGTGCAGCGCGACTTCTGGATGTTCGAGGCCCTCGCCAACTCCGCCGACCAGCACGTCACCTCCACCCACTGCGACGACCCGGCCGCCCTCGCGGTCTGCGCCGGCAACCTCTACGCGGTCGCCCTCCACGGCTTCGCCGGCCCGGAGCGGAAGGTGATCATCGGCGGGCGGGACGAGCGGTTCAAGCGCAATCTGGCCGCCTCGTTCGAGAAGTGCGGCATCGGCCCGTCCACGGGCAACCCCGACTGGAACGTGACCGTGGTGGTCGCGGCCCCCGGCGACCCCATCAACGGCGACGACCCCGCGAACATCGTCAACCGGACCCGCACCGGCGCTGGCGCCCAACTGGAGATCTCCACCGGTCTGCGCCAGGCGATGTTCGGCACCTTCTCGGGAGCGGAGAACCGCCGGCGGACCGCCGGTGTGCCGAGCGCCGACAGCCCCTCCGCGGACCGCTTCTGGAACGGCTTCGTCAAGGCCGTGCGGGACGCCGTGCGGGACCACGAGGCGGGCCGGGACCCCCAGTACTACCCGGCGCCCTGAGGCGGTGGTCCCTCCGGGGGCGTGAAGCCACCGCGTGCGGTGCCCGGCGGCCGGAGGGACGTACGGTCGACCCATGACGCAGCACGAGGACGCCCTCCGCTACCGGCCCGCCCGGCCCGAGGACCAGGAGGCGATCGCAGAGCTCGACGGCTCGTTCACGACGGACCACGTCTACGTGGTGACACCGGCCGAGGACGGTTTCACGATCCGTCCGACGCCGGTGGACCCGCCGCTGCGCAAGGTCTTCCCCGGGGACGACGAGGAGGACGACGAGGGCGGCGAGCCCGGTCTCCGCCGGACGGTGGTCGCCGTCGACGGGGACACCGTCCGCGGTTTCGTGGCGGTCTCCTTCGAGCGCTGGAACGCCCGCCTGACCGTTCGTGACATCGAGGTCGCGCCCGCCTGGCGGGGCAGGGGCGTGGGCCGGGCCCTGATGGAACACGCGCTGGACTTCGGGCGGGAGTGCGGGGCGGGGCACGCCTGGCTGGAGGTCAGCAACGTCAACGCGCCCGCCGTCCGCGCCTACCTCCGGTGGGGCTTCACGTTCTGCGGCCTGGACACCTCGCTCTACGACGGTACGGAGTCGGCCGGCGAGCAGGCCCTGTTCATGGCCCGCCGGCTGGCCTGAACCGGCCCACGGGCCGGCCCCCCGGTCACCCCGCCCGTCCTCAGGACGACGCGCGCACCACCAGCTCCGTCGGCAGCACCTGCCGGGGCCGCTCCCCCGTCGCGGACGGGTCCGCGAGCTCCTGGAGCAGCACCCGTGCCATCGTGCGGCCCATCTCCTCGATGGGCTGGCGGACGCTGGTGAGCGGGGGGTCCATCAGGCGGGCGACGGCCGAGTCGTCCACGCCGACGAGGGCGACGTCCTCGGGGACGCGGCGGCCCGACTCGCGCAGGACGCCCCGGGCGCCGGCGGCCATGACGTCGGAGGCGGCGAAGACGGCGTCCAGGTCGGGGACGCGCTCGATCAGCTCGCGCATCGCCCGCCGGCCGCCCTCCTCGGTGAAGTCGCCGGTGGCGATCAGGAGTTCGTCGGGCGCGAGCCCGGCCACCGCGACGCCCTCGCGGTAGCCGTCGAGGCGGGCCCGGGCCACGTACATGTCGAGGGGGCCGGTGATGGTCGCGATCCTGCGGCGGCCGCGCCCGGCGAGGTGGGCGACGGCGGCGCGTCCGGCTCCGGCGTTGTCGGAGTCCACGTAGGCCGCGGACTCGTCGGCGGTGCGCCGGCCGTTCAGGACGACGGGCAGGCCGAGTTCGCGCACCAGGTCCGGCAGCGGGTCGCCGGCGTGGACGGAGGCGAGCAGGACGCCGTCCACGCGCTGGGCGGCCAGGTACTGCTCGAAGCGCCGCCGCTCCCGCTCGGTGCGGACCAGGGTGAGCAGCAGTTGCTTGTCGGCCTCGCCGAGTTCGGCGCTGATCCCGCGGATGATGTCGAGGAAGTACGGCTCGGCGAAGAGGCGGGCCTCGGCCTCCGGGATGACCAGGGCGATGGCGTCGGTGCGGCTTCCGGCGAGCGCGCGGGCCGCCTGGTTGGGCACGTAGCCGAGTTCCTCGATGGCCCGGTGGACGGCCTCGCGGGCCTGATCGCTCACCCGGGGCGAGCCGTTGATGACCCGGGACACGGTGCCGCGGCCGACCCCGGCCCGGGCCGCGACCTCTTCCAGCGTGGGCCTGCCACTCTGCCGTCCGTTCACGCCTCTGGTACTCCCCTCGTGCGGCCTCGCCCCGTGCCCTGCGGCGATCAGGTCAAGATAGGCCACTGTCCGACCCCCCGAACAAGCGGTGTCCTTCACTCATCGAACGACGCCCGCCGCATGGGAGCGCTCCCACAGTACGCGACGTCCGGGTCCGCGGCATACCGCGGCGCGCTCTGCCGACGAATCCGCGCCCATGTCTTGACACCTCCGCCCGCGAGGCACGAGTCTTCCGGCACACGACGACGTGGGAGCGCTCCCATAGCACCACCTTTTGGACGAGGAGAGTGGAATGCGCACTTCCAGCAGCAGACGGACCCCCGGCCCCGCCCGCCGCACCGCCCTCGCGGCGGTCGCGGCTCTGACGGCCGGCGCCGCCCTGCTCACCGGCTGCGGCGGCGACGGAGGGGACGCCGCCGAGGACGGGAAGATCACGCTGCGGGTCGGGACCTTCGGTTCCTTCGGCTACGACAACAAGACCGGCGCCAAGCTCTACGCCGAGTACGAGAAGACGCACCCCAACATCAAGATCGTCGAGTCGAACGTCGCCGACGGCCAGAAGTACTGGGACACCCTGAAGCTGCGCCTCTCCCGCAACAGCGGCCTGGCCGACATCCAGGCCATCGAGGTCGGCTACATCGCCGAGGCGACCGGCTCGGCCATGGCCGACAAATGGGTCGACCTGTCGAAGACCGGCGGCGCGGACATGGGCGCCTTCCTCGACTGGAAGGTCAAGCAGGCCACCACCGCCGACGGCAAGGTGATCGCCCTCGGCACCGACATCGGCCCCATGGCGATCTGCTACAACAAGGAGCTCTTCGCCAAGGCCAAGCTGCCCACCGACCGCGTCGAGGTCGGCCGGCTGTGGGCGGACGACTGGGGCAAGTTCCTGGAGACCGGCAAGACGTACCAGAAGAACGCTCCGGCCGGCACCTTCTTCCACGACTCCGCGAGCGGCCTGTTCAACGCCGTCGTCAACAGCGACCCGCAGCAGTACGCCGACTCCAGCGGCGAGCTGGCCTGGGAGACCAGCCCCGGTGTGAAGCAGGCGTGGAACACCGCCGTCGCGGCGGCGCAGGGCGGACTCACCGCCAAGCTGCGCCAGTTCGACGAGAAGGGCACCTGGAACGCCGCCTTCAAGAACTCGAAGTTCGCCACGGTCGCCTGCCCGAGCTGGATGACCGGCATCATCAAGGACCAGGCCGGCGCCGCCAACCAGGGCAAGTGGGACATCGCCGCGCCGCCGGTCGCGGGCAACTGGGGCGGCTCCTTCCTCGCCGTGCCCAAGTCCGGCAAGCACGCCAAGGAGGCCGCCGAGCTGGCCGCCTGGCTGACCGCGCCGGAGCAGCACGCCAAGGTGTTCGCGGTCAACGGCAACATCCCGTCCACGAGGGACACCCTCACCTCGCCCGCGGTGGTCGGCGCCAAGCTGCCGTACTTCGGCGACACCCCGGTCGGCCAGATCTACGCCGCCGCCGCGGCCGAGATCAAGCCCGCGCCGATCAGCCGCTGGGACGGCCAGGTGAAGACCTTCCTCACCGACAACGGCATCCTCGACATCGAGCAGCGCGGCACCGACCCGGCGAAGGCATGGGAGAACGTCAAAAAGCTGATCGAGGACAAGATCGACCAGTAGCGGGAGGCGGTGCGGGCCCGTCCCACGCGGCGGGCCCGCACCGCGATACTCCCCCGCCCAACCCCGTACGCACCGATCTGGAAGGACGCCCCCGTGGCCACCTCCGTACGGGCGAGGAACGGCGGCTCCCCGTCGCCCGACGCACCGCCCTCCCGCTCCCCGCGCTCCGGCTCCGGCCGCGCCGGTGGACCGTCCGCCCGCCGCAGCAGGCTCTACCGGTGGGACCTGAAGGCGACGCCCTACGTCTTCGTCGCCCCCTTCTTCCTCACCTTCGCCGCCTTCGGCCTCTTCCCCCTCCTCTACACCGGCTGGCTCTCGCTGAACCGGGTGGAGCTCGGCGGGGAACCCGAGTGGAGGGGGCTGGAGAACTACACCGACCTCGCCGACAGCGAGTTCTTCTGGAACGCGCTCCTCAACACCTTCACCATCGGCGTCATCTCGACCGTCCCGCAACTGCTCATGGCCCTCGGCCTGGCCCACCTGCTCAACTACAAGCTGCGCGGGCGGGGTTTCTTCCGGGTCGCGGTCCTCGCCCCGTACGCGACCTCCATCGCGGCGGCGACCCTGGTCTTCGCCCAGTTGTTCAACACCGACTACGGGCTGATCAACTCGGCCCTCGGTCTCGTGGGTTTCGACCCGGTCGACTGGGAGTCCTCCACCTGGCCGGCGCAGATCGCGATCTCGGTGATCGTGACCTGGCGGTGGACCGGCTACAACGCGCTGATCTACCTGGCCGCGATGCAGGCCGTGCCGAACGACCTGTACGAGGCGGCCGCGCTCGACGGGGCCTCGCGCTGGCGGCAGTTCGTGAGCGTCACGATCCCCTCCATCCGCCCCACGATCCTGTTCACCGTCATCGTCTCCACCATCGGCGCCACCCAGTTGTTCGGCGAGCCGATGCTCTACGGCGGCAGCGTGGGCATCTCCGGCGGCAGCGGCAACCAGTTCCAGACGCTGAGCCTGCTGATGTACGAGAAGGGCTGGGTCACCGGCGCACTCGGCCAGGCGTCCGCCATCGCCTGGGTGATGCTGCTGCTCCTGCTCCTCATCGGCGGCGTGCAGGCGCTCGTCGCCCGTTCCCACCGCAAGAAGCTGGGGGGCTGAACCCGTGCGCACTCGTTTCCGGCAGTCGGCCGGACGGCAGCACCACGCCGGTCCGCTGACCTACGTCCTGCTCGGCCTCGCCGCGCTGGTCTCGCTCTTCCCGCTCTACTGGAACCTCGTCGCCGCCTCGCACACCGGCGAGCGGGTGGTCACGGCCCCGGCACCGCTGCTGCCCGGCCCGCGGCTCCTCGACAACCTCTCCTTCGCCTGGAACCAGGTCGACATGGGCGAGGCGCTGATCAACACCACGGTCGTGGCCGCCCTGGTGGCGATGTCCACGGTCCTCTTCTCCACGCTCGCCGGCTTCGCCTTCGCCAAGCTGCCGTTCAGGGGCCGGAACGCCCTGCTCACCCTGGTGGTGGCGACGATGACGATCCCGCCCCAGTTGAGCGTCATCCCGCTGTACCGGATCGTCACCGACCTCGGCTGGGTCGACCAGCTCCAGTCGGTGGTCCTGCCGTCGCTGGTCGCCGCCTTCGGCGTGTTCTTCATGCGGCAGTTCCTCATCGAGGCGCTGCCGGTCGAGCTGGTGGAGGCGGCCCGGATGGACGGGGCGCACTCGCTGCGGATCGTCTGGCACGTGGTCTTCCCGGTCGCCCGGCCCGCGATGGCGGTCCTCGGCATGCTGGTCTTCGTGCAGGCGTGGAACGACTTCTTCTGGCCGTTCATCGCGCTCACGCCCGACGGCAACCCGACCCTCCAGGTGGCGCTGGCCGGCCTCGGCGCGGGCAACCACACCGTCGACCACGCGGTGGTGCTCACCGGGGCGCTGATCTCCACCGTGCCGCTGCTGCTGGTGTTCGCCGTGCTCGGCAAGCACATCGTCGGCGGGATCACCGCGGGCGCCGTCAAGAGCTGACGGCCCGGCCCGCCTCTCCTTCGTACCGCATCCACCTCTTCTGCGTTGGGAGCCCTCTCCTATGACCGCGTCCGACACCCGGCCGCTCACCGCCGTCCGCCGTTTCCCGCCCGACTTCCTGTGGGGCGCGGCGACCGCCGCGTACCAGATCGAGGGCGCGGCGGCGGAGGACGGCCGTACGCCGTCCATCTGGGACACCTTCTCGCACACGCCCGGGAAGGTCTTCCAGGGCCACACGGGCGATGTCGCCGTCGACCACTACCACCGGTTCCGCGAGGACGTCCGGCTGATGTCCGAACTGGGCCTGAACGCCTACCGGTTCTCGGTGTCCTGGTCCCGCGTGCAGCCGACCGGCCGGGGCCCGGCCGTGCGGAAGGGCCTGGACTTCTACCGGCGGCTCGTCGACGAGCTGCTCGCGGCCGGGATCGAGCCGGCGCTGACCCTCTACCACTGGGACCTGCCGCAGGAGCTGGAGGACATGGGCGGCTGGCCGGAGCGGTCGACGGCCGAGCGGTTCGCGGAGTACGCGGCCCTGGTCGCCGACGCCCTGGGCGACCGGGTGACCCGCTGGACCACGCTCAACGAGCCCTGGTGCAGCGCGTTCCTGGGGTACGGCTCCGGGGTGCACGCCCCGGGCCGTACGGACCCGGTGGCCGCGCTGCGGGCCGCCCACCACCTGAACCTGGGGCACGGGCTCGCGGTGCGGGCGCTGCGCTCGGCGCTGCCGTCCGGGGCGAAGCTGGCCGTCTCGCTGAACCTGCACGAGGTGCGCCCGCTGACCTCGTCGCCGGCCGACGCGGAGGCGGCCCGCCGCATCGATACCGTGGGCAACCGGATCTGGCTGGGGCCGATGCTGGAGGGCGGCTATCCGCGGGAGCTGTTCGCCGACACCGCCCACCTGACCGACTGGTCTTTCGTCCGGGACGGGGACGAGGCGACGGCGGGGCAGCCGCTGGACTGGCTGGGCATCAACTACTACACGCCGACGGTCGTCTCGCGGGTCGCCGAGGGCGAGGAGAAGCCGCAGGACGACGGCCACGGCAACAGCGCGTTCTCCCCGTGGCCCGGCGCCGACGACGTCGCCTTCCACCAGGCGGACGGGGAGCGGACGGCGATGGGCTGGCCGGTCGACCCGTCCGGTCTGAAGGACCTGCTGACCCGGATCTCGGCCCGCCATCCGGGGCTGCCGCTGGTGGTCAGCGAGAACGGCGCGGCCTACGAGGACGTGGTCGCGGCGGACGGCTCGGTGCACGACCCGGAGCGGGCCGCCTATGTGCACGCGCATCTGGAGGCGCTGCACCGGGCGGTGGAGGAGGGGGCCGTCGTGCACGGCTATTTCCTGTGGTCGCTGCTCGACAACTTCGAGTGGGCGTACGGCTATGCGAAGCGGTTCGGTGCCGTGCACGTCGACTACGAGACGCTGCGGCGCACCCCGAAGTCGAGCGCCCGCTGGTACGCGCGGGTGGCCCGCACGGGTGAGCTGCACGCTCCGGGGGCGGACGGCTGAGCAAGATCGTGCGGCGGTACGGTTGCCGGGCGGTCCGCCGACCGGGACCGTACCCGTCACGGAGGGAAGTGCCCGAGATGTCTGTGATCCACCGGACGACCATGACGCCGACCAAGCTGGAGCTCCTGGAGACCTGGCTGCCGACCCGCCCCTGGTATCCGGCGACGGGCGGCACGCCCGTGCTGGAGAAGGCGGGCGGTTTCCGGCTGGACGACCCGGAGGGCGAGGTGGGCATCGAGTTCATGGTGGTGCGGGACGCGTCCGCCCCCGAGCGGCACGGGTACCTGGTGCCGTTGACCTACCGGGGGGCGCCGCTGGAGGGCGCGGAGCAGTCCCTGGTGGGGACCTCCGAGCACGGCGTGCTCGGTACGCGGTACGTGTACGACGGGACGCACGACCCGGTGCTGCTCGCCGAGCTGCGGGCGCTGCTGCAGGGGCGCGCCGAGCCGCAGGCGCAGAGCGAGTCCGACACGCCGGACCCGAAGGTGTCCGCCACCGTCGACGAGGACGTGACGTGGGCTCCGGAGGCGGACGTCTCCGTCACGGACGGAGCGGACGGCACGGTGATCCGCTTCGGTACCGGGGCGCCGGAGCTGCGGGTGGTCCGGGTGCTCGGGACCGGCGAGGAGCCGGCGGCCGGGGCGCGCGGCGCGGTCACGTCCTGGTGGCTGCCGGCGGAGGGCGAGGAGCGGACCGAGGCGTTCGTGGTCGTGCGCGACGCGCCCTGACGCCGGGGCCCGGCCCCTCGGCCCCCGGTCCCGGATGCGGGGCGGGCGGCCCGTCAGAAGACGGACAGGCCGGTGATGGTGGTGAACCGGTCGAGGGCGGCGACGCCCGCGACCGAGTTCCCCCGCTCGTCCAGGCCGGGGCTCCACACACAGAGCGTGCAGCGGCCCGGGACGACGGCGATGATGCCGCCGCCGACCCCGCTCTTGCCGGGCAGTCCGACCCGGTAGGCGAAGTCGCCGGCGGCGTCGTAGGTGCCGCACGTGAGCATGACGGCGTTGACCTGCTTGGCCTGGCTGCGGGTCAGCAGCCGGGAGCCGTCGGCGCGGATGCCGTGCCGGGCGAGGAAGCCGGTGGCGAGGGCGAGGTCGGCGCAGGACGCCTCGATGGAGCACTGGCGGAAGTACTCGCGCAGCAGGGTGGGCACGGGGTTGGCGATGTTGTCGTAGCTCGCCATGAAGTGGGCGAGGGCGGCGTTGCGGTCGCCGTGCGCGGTCTCGGACGCGGCGACGTCACGGTCGAAGTCGAGGTCCTGGTTGCCGCTCTCGGCGCGCAGGAAGTCCCGCAGGACAGCGGAGGCGTCGCCGGTGATCCGGTGCAGCCGGTCGGTGACGACGAGGGCGCCCGCGTTGATGAAGGGATTGCGCGGGATGCCGTTCTCGTACTCCAACTGGACGAGGGAGTTGAACGGGTTGCCGGAGGGCTCGCGGCCGACGTGGTCCCACAGGGCGTCGCCCTCGCGGGCCAGGGTGAGGGCGAGCGTGAAGACCTTGGTGACGGACTGGGTCGAGAAGGGCTGCTGCCAGTCCCCCACGCCGTAGACGGTTCCGTCGAGCTCGGCGACGGCCATGCCGAAGCGGCCGGGGTCGGCGGAGGCGAGCGCGGGGATGTAGTCGGCGGACCGGCCGCGGTCGGTGAGGTCGGCGATCTCCTCGGCGATGCGGTCGAGGACGGGTTCGAAGGTCAACAGCATGCGGACATCTTGCGCCGGAGCGCGGGCGGCGATGTCAGTGCCCCCTCCTATGATCATGGCCGTGTCGCACGCGCGTGCGTCATCCGGCCGCGGCGCGGCCGGCGAAGGGGAGGGGATCCCGATGTTGAGTCCTGTCATGCGACGCGTCCGGAGGGGCCGGCGGGCCCTGGGAGCGCTGCTCGCGGGCGCGGTGGCGTCCGTGTTGCTGCCGACGGCCGCCCAGGCCGCCGAGACGTCGGCCGCGCGCACGTACACGGTGTGGCAGTGGAACGTGGCGGGGAACACGATCCACGACGGTTCGACGACCGACGGCATGGTCACGCAGGCGGCGGCCTCGATCGCGAACCGCTCGGCGGACTTCGCGGCCTTCAACGAGCTGTGTCAGGGGCAGTACAGCGCCCTGGTGGACGCGCTCCGGGCCGAGGGCTGGCCGCTGGACGCCCAGAACTTCGCCCGTTTCGAGCCGAGCCGCCCGGCGGGGAACGCCGCGGTGTGCAACGGCGAGGCGTTCGGGAACGCGATCTTCAGCAAGCGGCCGCTCGGTGCGGCCGCCCGCTTCGCGCTGCCGGACGACGGGACGGCCGAGAAGCGCAACATGCTGTGCGCGCCGCTCACGGACGGCACGGGGACCCGCTTCTGCACCACCCACATCACCACGAGCCAGTCCTTCAACGTGGCCCAGCTCGACTTCGTGCGGCAGAAGCTGGAGGCGTACCACACGGCCGGTGAGACGGCCCTGATCGCGGGCGACTTCAACGCCCAGCCGCACTACGGCCGGCTGAACGCGTACTACGCGCCCAGCCTGGACACGCCGAACAACTCCGGCAACACCGGCCACTACCGGGAGCTGGACGACAACGACGCCGGCAACTGCCTCGGTTACGGCGAGTGGACGGCGGACGGGACGCCCGGGGCCACGCCGCCGTGCGGGGGCCTGGCGAAGATCGACCACATCTTCGTGCGCGAGAGCGCGCTGGCCGGTCCGTACAGCGCGGACTCGCTGGCCATCTCGACCACGTGCACGGGCGTCCCGGCCTGCTCGGACCACCGGATACTCGTCGGCACGGTGACCGTCGTCTGACACCTGTCCTAGGGACGCGCGCCCATGTCGTCCATCGGCTCCCCGGGCCGCATGGGCTCCATGGGCGTGCCGTCCGTGGTGAGGCCGGGCAGCAGCCAGTCCTGGACGGGGTCGACCAGGCACAGGGCCGCCAGGACCAGGAAGGCGACACCGGCGACGCGGCTCAGGGCGGGGCCGTGGCGCCAGAGCTTCTCCAGGAAGACGACGGCGGCGACCGCGGCCATGGCGGCCACGTTCATGACGCCGAGCGGCACGAGCAGGATCATCAGGCCCCAGCAGCAGCCGAGGCAGTAGAGGCCGTGGTGCAGGCCGACCCGGACGTCGCGGGCGCGGGGCCGGTAGTGGGCGTAGCGCGTCAACTGGAGCATCGGGCTGCGGCAGTGGCGCAGGCAGACGTTCTTGAGCGGGCCGAGCTGCTGGAGGCCGGCGAGGGCGAAGGCCCCCGCGCCGATCCAGGGACCCGCGTCCGGGTGGTCGCGGACCAGGGCGTCGGTGAGGGCGAGCAGGCCGTACGCGACGAGGCCGAAGGCGGTCCACACGAGCAGGTAGCCGCTGACGAAGGCGGCGGTGCGGCCCGCGCGGACGGCTCCGGTGGACCGGCGGGCGATCCCCCTCGCCCAGGTGAGCGCGACGGGCGCGACGGAGGGGAACATCATCGCGACCATCATGACCAGCCACAGCGCGAGGAAGAGCGGCACGGCCATGCCCATGGTGCCGGGCTCCACGCCCATGTCGCGGGCCTGTGCGGTGGTCAGCGTCCAGGCCAGGGCGGCGATGACCGCCATGAGCAGCCAGGCCGCGGCCAGGTCCCGGGCCGGGAGCAGCGCCGGGGCGTGACCGGGGGTGCGTGTCTCGCCCACCCTTCCAGGACAGCACAGCCGGCGGCGAGGCGCGGCGCCGGCGGCGCGCCGGGCGGCTCCCGGAGTGGCGTGGGCCCGGCGTCGGGGCGAGGGTGTCTGAAGGGAGACGTACGGGACGCAGGGAATGAAAGAGCAAGGGAGTGAGGTGAGCCGGGTGCCGGTGAGCGCGGATGAGCCGGGCGCGCCCTGCTGGCTGAGTCTGGCGGCGCGTGACCTCGGCGCGGCGGAGGAGTTCTACGCGGCCGTCCTCGGCTGGACCTTCCGGCACGGCCCGCTGGGGCACGGCTTCTCGGTGGGTGAGCGGGACGGGGTCCCGGTGGCCGGGATCGGCGAGGTGGCCGTCCGGATGGCGGTGCCGGTGGCCTGGACGCCGTATTTCGCGGTGCCCGACGCGGACGAGGCGGTGGCGCGCATCCGGGAGCGCGGCGGCACGGTCGGCGTGGGCCCGGTGGCCTTTCCGCCGCGTGGCCGGGCGGCGCTGGCCACGGACCTGGAAGGTGCGGCGTTCGGGGTGTGGGAGGGCCGGGTGTCCTCGCGCTGGCGGCTCGGCGAGCACCATGCCCCGGCCTGGCTGGAGCTGCACACGCGTAACGCCTTCGACGCGGCCGTCTTCTACGGGGGCGTCCTGGACTGGCTGAACGGCGGTGTGGAGCGGTTCGAGGTGGCGTACGAGGACGACCAGGTCGTGCTGTACAGCCAGGGCGAGGCGATCGCCCGGCTGAACAGCGGCCCGGTGGAGGCGGCCTCACCGCAGCCGCAGCTCCGCCCGCGCTGGCTGGTCCACTTCCGGGTGCCCGACCTGGAGCGCGCGACCGCCGCGGTCGTGAAGCACGGCGGCTCGCTGGTCCCGGAGGCGGACCACGGCTGGCCGGTGCCGGCGGGCCGCCGGGCGTCGGTGCGCGATCCGCAGGGCGGGCTGTTCACGCTGGACGAGGCGGCGGAGGGGGAGGTCTGAGGACGGTCGCGGCGCCGGGCGGTGGCGCGCGGCCGGTCAGTCTCGGGGCTCCGGTGCCGTCAGGCCCAGCTCCCCGGTGGGCTGCGGGGCGAACCAGCGTGCGGTGGCCTCCGCCGTCACGCCGGCGAGGGTCGGCGGGGTCCAGCGGGGGTCACGGTCCTTGTCGACGACCTGGGCGCGAATGCCCTCGACGAGGTCGGGCGAGGTGAGGGCCGCGCAGGAGAGACGGAACTCCATGTTCAGGGTCGCTTCGAGGGAGTCGAGCGTCCGGGCGCGGCGGAGCGCGGCCAGGGTGGCCTTGAGGGCCGTGGGCGAGCGGGTGAGCAGGACGGTCGCCGTCTCCTTGGCCTCGGGGACGCCGGAGTCGGTGAGGCGCTCGACGATGCCCTCGACGGTGTCGGCGGCGTAGCAGGCGTCGATCCAGTCCCGCCGGGCGGCGAGCTCACCGGCCGGTGCCGGGCGGGCGTGGCGGGCGACGGCCTCGGCGGCGGGCAGGCGGGTGAGGTCGGTGGCGAGCTCCGGCAGGGCGGCGGCGGGGACGAAGTGGTCGGCGAGGCCGGCGAGGAGCGCGTCGGCGGCGCCCACCGCCGTGCCGGTGAGGGCGAGGTGGGTGCCGAGTTCGCCGGGGGCGCGGCTCAGCAGATGGGTGCCGCCGACGTCGGGGACGAAGCCGATGCCGGTCTCGGGCATGGCGACCCGGGAACGTTCGGTGACGATCCGGACGGATCCGTGCCCGGAGACGCCGACGCCGCCGCCCATGACGATGCCGTCCATGAAGGCGACGTACGGCTTGGGGAAGCGGGCGATCCGGGCGTTGAGCCGGTACTCGTCGCGCCAGAAGCCGACGGAGGCGGGGCCGCCGGCCCGGGCGTCGTCGTGGATGGCGCGGATGTCGCCGCCGGCGCACAGGCCCCGCTCCCCCGCGCCGCGGAGGACGACGGTGGTGACGGACGGATCGTGCTCCCACTCCGTCAGGGCCTCGTCGATCCGGCGCACCATCGCATGCGTGAGGGCGTTGATGGCGCGCGGCCGGTTCAGGGTGAGGAAGCCGGCCCGGCCCTCGGTGTGGACGAGGACCTCGGGCTCACGGGGGCCGGTGGGTGCCGACATGGTGCGTCCTTCCGATTCCTTCCGGGGCCGTTCCGGGGTGCCGAAACGATCTTCCGTCCACCGTAACCGCCCCGGCCGCCGCCGGACAGGGCTTCGGTTCCGCCACCGGCCGGCGCGGGGTGGCGACCCGGATGGGCGAACGGTGAGGAGTGATGTGGATCCGACGGTGGGCGCGCGGGGGCCGCGTATCGGCGAACGCCGCCCGGGCAGGGGCGGCCGCCTGCCGGGCCACGTATCCGCGACCCCGACCGGGCAGGCGCCGCCGCACGCTGGGCGCCGCACCGACCTGGTCCCCGTCCGGGCGCCGCACTCACCTGGCCCCCGGGTCCCGGGCGCCTCACCCACCTGGCCCTCTTCCCGACGGCGCGCCGTCACGGCTCGCCTGCACCAGGGCGGCGCACCCACCTGGCCCCCGTCCGGGCGGCGCACCGCCACGGCGCCGGCGCCGGGCGCCGCAGCCATGCCTCGTATCTGCTTGCGCCGACCGGGCAGGTGCCGCCGCACGCTGGACGCCGCACCGGCCTGGTCCTCCGGTCCCGGGCGCCTCACCCACCTGGCCCTCTTCCCGGCGGCGCACCGCCACAGCTCGCCTGCACCAGGGCGGCGCACCCACCTGGCCCCCGTCCGGGTGGCGCACCGCCACGGCGCCGGCGCCGGGCGCCGCGGCCATGCCTCGTATCTGCTTGCGTCGATCGGGCAGGTGCCGCCGCACGCTGGGCGCGCATCGGCCTGGTCCTCCGGTCCCGGGCGCCTCACGCACCTGGCCCTCTTCCCGGCGGCGTGCCGTCACGGCTCGCCTGCGCCAAGGCGGCGCACCCACCTTGCCCCCTCCGGGCGGCGCACCGCCACGGTCCGCCTGCGGCGGCCCCCCTCACCCGTCCGGTCCTGCGCCTGGTCCTTCGCCCGGGTCCGGTCCGCTGACCGGCCGGGTGGGTGCGATCGGGCCCGGCCCGGGCCGTCTCCCGGGGTCCCTCGCCCCACCCCAGGCCCGCGCCCGGGATCCCCTCTCCCACTCCCGCCGTCGCCCGGTCGGCCCAACGGTCGCTCTCCGTCGCGGCGGCTCCCGTTTCCCCTGCCGGTCGCACCGGGGGCAGCATGGAAGGAAGCCCCCGGCGAGCAGGGCGGGAAGGAGCGCACGGTGACGCGAGGCGCCGACCGGTCCCCTGAGGCAGGCCGGGGACGGCCCACCGGGCTACGGAGCGTGGCCGGGCAGGTCTTCGCCCTGCAGGCGATCATCGCCCTGCTGCTCATCGCCGCGGCCGCGTTCGCCCTCGTCCTCCAGGACCGCTACGACAGCGAGCGGAACGCCCGCCACCGCTCCCTCGCCGTCGCCGAGACCTTCGCCCAGGCACCCGGGCTCGCCGAGGCCCTGCGGTCCGATGATCCGACGGCGGCGCTCCAGCCCCGCGCGGAGGCGGCCCGGCTCGGCTCCGGCGTCGACTTCGTCGCCGTGCTGGCCCCGGACGGCGCCCGCTTCACGGACTCCGACCCCTCTCTCATCGGCCAGCGGGCCCAGGGGGATCTGGACCGGGCCCGGGCCGGGGAGTCGTTCACCGAGGTCTTCCACGGGGCTCCGAACGACGCCGTCCGCGCGGTCGTCCCGGTCCGGGCCGAGGACGGGACCGTGGTCGGCATCGTGACCAGCGGCATCGAGGTGGAGACGGTCGGCGACTCGGTGGAGGCCCGGCTTCCCCTGCTGTTCGGCGCGGCCGGCGTCGCGCTGGCGCTGGCGCTGGGCGGCGCGGGTCTGGTGAGCAGGCGGCTGCGCCGGCAGACGCACGGCCTCGGCCCGGCGGAGATGACCCGGCTGAAGGAGCACCACGAGGCGGTTCTGCACTCGGTGAAGGAGGGTGTCGTCATCGTCGGGGGCGACGGGCGGCTGCTGCTCGCGAACGACGAGGCGCGCCGCCTCCTGAAGCTGCCGGCGGACGCGGAGCGGCGCGATGTCCGCGAGCTCGGCCTGGAACCCCGTACCGCCGCGCTGCTGCTGTCGGGCCGGGCCGCGACGGACGAGGTGCACCTCGCCGGTGACCGGCTCCTCGCCGTGAACGTCCGGCCCACCGGGGACCGCGCGGGCGGCAGCGTCATGACCGTGCGGGACACCACCGAGCTGTCCGCGCTGACCGGCCGGGCCGAGGTGGCGCGGGGCCGGCTGCGGCTGCTGTACGAGGCGGGGACCCGGATCGGCACGACGCTGGACGTGGTGCGGACGGCGGAGGAACTGTCGGAGGTGGCGGTGCCGCGGTTCGCCGACTTCGTGACGGTGGAGCTGCTCGACCCCGTGATGCGCGGCGAGGAGCCCTCGGGCGCGTACACGGAGATGCGGCGCACGGCGCTGACGGGGGTGCGGCAGGAGACGCCGTTGCAGCCGGTGGGCGATCTGATCCGGTTCGTGGTGCCGACCACGCCCATGGCCTCGGCGCTCGACGAGGGCCGGGCGGTGCTCCAGGCGGACCTGGCCTCGGCGCAGGGGTGGCGGGCGCAGGACCCGGAGGGCGCGGCGCAGGCGCTCGCGTACGGACTGCACTCGCTGCTCACGGTGCCGTTGCTCGCCCGGGGTGTGGTGCTCGGGATGGCGAACTTCTGGCGGGGACGGGACACCCCGGAGCCGTTCGGTGAGGAGGACCTGTCGTTCGCGGAGGAGCTGGCGGCGCGGGCCGCGCTGGCGATCGACAACGCGCGGCGGTTCACCCGCGAGCACTCGATGGCGGTGGCGTTGCAACGCAGTCTGCTGCCGCGGGTGCTGCCGGAGCAGAACGCCATGCGGGTGGCCTACCGCTATCTGCCCGCGACGGCGGGGGTGGGCGGCGACTGGTTCGACGTCATCCCGCTGCCGGGGGCGCGGGTGGCGCTCGTGGTGGGGGACGTGGTGGGGCACGGACTGCACGCGGCGGCGACGATGGGGCGGCTGCGGACGGCGGTGGCGAACTTCTCCACGCTCGACCTGCCGCCGGAGGAGCTGCTGACCCATCTGGACGAGCTGATCGACCGGCTCGGCGAGGAGAACGAGCCGGCGCCGGAGCGGGAGGGCGCGGGTGACGCGGACGGGGACGGGGATGGGGGCAGGGGGCGGAGCGAGGACCGGGACGGCGGTGCGGAGGGCACGGCCGGCGCGACCTGTCTGTACGCGATCTACGACCCGACCACCGGTTTCTGCACGATGGCGAGCGCGGGCCATCCGGGGCCGGCGCTGGTGCGGCCCGACGGCAGCGTGGAGTTTCCCGCACTGCCCGCGGGGCTACCGCTGGGGCTCGGTCTGGGCGACCGGCCGTTCGCGTCGGCGCGGCTGCGACTGGAGCCGGACAGCAAGCTGGTGCTGTTCACCGACGGTCTGGTGGAGGACCGGCACCGGGACTACGACACGGGGCTGGCGCTGCTGCGCAGGGCCCTGGCCCAGCCCGGCCGGACGCCGGAGCAGACCTGTGCGGACGTGCTCGCGACGCTGCTGTTCCCGGTGCCGTCCGACGACATCGCGCTGCTCGTGGCGAGCGCCCGCCGGATCCCCCCGGACCGGATCGCGGAGTGGGAGGTGCCGTCCGATCCGTCCGCCGTCGCGCCGGTGCGCAACGCGGCGGCGGCGCGGCTCGCCGAGTGGGGTCTTGAGGACGTCGGGTTCACGGCGGAGCTGGTGCTGAGCGAGCTGATCACGAACGCGATCCGGTACGGGCGGCCGCCGGTCAAGGTGCGGCTGGTGTACGACCGGGTGCTGATCTGCGAGGTGTCGGACGGCAGCAGCACGTCGCCGCATCTGCGGCACGCGACGGACACCGACGAGGGCGGCCGGGGGCTGTTCCTGGTGGCGCAGTTCGCCCACCGCTGGGGCACCCGCTACGCGCGCCGAGGCAAGACGATCTGGGCCGAACTCCCCGTCGCGCCGGACGGGGGCGGCGACGCGGCGGCACCGATGCTCGATCCGGACGCGCTGGAGGATCTGGCCTGGTGAGGCGCCACGCACCTTCACTCCGCCCGTAGTACTCTCCTTGAAGTACTACAGGCCGGACCTGGTGACAGGAGTGATGACGGTGGCGCGCAGGAATCCCGAGCGCAGAGCAGCGCTCGTCGACGCCGCGATCGAGGTGCTCGCGCGTGAGGGGGCCCGGGGCCTGACCTTCCGGGCCGTCGACACCGAGGCGGCGGTCCCGCCCGGCACCGCATCGAACTACTTCGTCAACCGGGACGACCTCCTCACCCAGGCGGGCGCCCGCGTCTACGAGCGCCTCCAGCCCGACGCGCAGACGCTGGACCACCACCGGACGGCGAGCCCGGACCGCGCGACGTACACACAGCTCATGCGCGACCTCGTCGAGCGCGTCAGCTCCTTCCCCACCGGCTACCTGGCCCTCCTCGAACTCCGCCTGGAGGCCACCCGCCGCCCGAACCTGCGCGCCGTCCTCACCGAGCGGGTCCGCGCGGACGTCGAACAGAACGTCACCTACCACGAGTCCACCGACCTCCCGGGCGACGCGACCGCGGTGAAGCTCCTGATCCTGACCCTCAACTGGCTGATCGTGGAACAGCTCACGCTCCCCGACGTCTTCTCCGAGACCGAGCGCGACGCCCTGATCGAGGCGGCGGTCGACCGGATCGTCTTCCCCTAGACCGCGTCCGACGTCCGATTCCGCGCTTCACCGCACCACCTGAAGGCCGCTCAGGCGGTGCCCTCCGTCTGATTCCGCTGCCTCCGGCCCGGCGCATGGGCCACAACCCGGAGCAGCCCCTAGACCGCGTCCCGTACCGGGCTCGGCAAGTGGTCGGTGAACCAGGTGGCGGCGAGGTCGCCCACGCGTTCCAGGGTGCCCGGTTCCTCGAAGAGGTGGCCGGCGTCGGGGATGGTGACGAGGCGGTGGTCGCAGTGGAGGCGGGCTTCGGCCTGGCGGTTGAGGTCGAGGACCAGGGGGTCGGCGCCGCCGACGATCAGGAGGGTCGGTGCGGTGACCTCAGGGAGGCGTTCGTCGGCGAGGTCGGGGCGGCCGCCGCGGGAGACGACGGCGCCGACGCGGCTGCCGGGCTCGGCGGCGGCCCACAGCGCCGCGGCCGCGCCCGTGCTGGCCCCGAAGTAGCCGGTCGGCAGGGCGCCCGCGCCGGGGCGTTCGGCGAGCCAGTCGGCGGCCCGCCGCAGGCGTTCGGCGAGCAGGGGCGTGTCGAAGACGTTGGCCCGGTCGGCGGCCTCGTCCTCGGTGAGCAGGTCGAAGAGCAGCGTGCCGAGCCCGGCGCGGTGCAGGGTGGCGGCGACGGCCCGGTTGCGCGGGCTGTGCCGGCTGCTGCCGCTGCCGTGCGCGAAGAGCACGACACCGGTGGCCCCTTCGGGCACGGTGAGGTGTCCTCCCGCCTCCGTTCCGCCGAGCGGGATGCGGACCTCGGCGTCCTCGGCCCCCGCCGCCCCCTCCGCGCCGCCGCGGCGCGCCCTCAGGCGGGCCACGACCTCCTCGTCCGGGGTCTGGGAGAAGTCCTGGTAGAACTGGCCGATCGCGTAGAAGGTGACGGGTTCGCGCACGCAGTACGTCTCGTCCGCCGCGCCCGCGACCCGCGTGGTCCAGCCGCGGGGCGCGACCGGCACGGCGAGGACGATCCGGGCGGCGCCCCGGGCCCGTACCACCTGGCAGGCGGCGAGCGCGGTCGCGCCGGTGGCGAAGCCGTCGTCGACCACGACGACCGTACGGCCGGTGACGTCGGCCGGTTCACGGGCGCCCCGGTAGCGGCGGGCCCGCTCCTCCAGGACGGCCCGCTCGCGCCGCTCCGCCTCGGCGAGGTCCCGGTCGGAGACACCGGTCCGGGCGATCACCTCGTCGTTGAGGACGCGGACGCCGCCCTCGCCGATCGCGCCCATGGCCAGCTCGGGCTGGAAGGGCACGCCCAGCTTCCGTACGAGACAGATGTCCAGGGCCGCGCCGAGCGCGTCGGCGACCTCGGCCGCGACGGGCACTCCCCCTCGGGGCAGCCCCAGGACCGTCACGTCCCGTCCCCGGAGGTCCGTGAGCCGCTCGGCGAGCTGCCTGCCGGCGTCGGTACGGTCGGTGAAGTACATGTCCTGCTCGCCTTCCTGCCCGGTCCCGCGGAACCGGCCCGGCCCGGACGGGCCGTGGCGTCACACGGGCCGGGCCGTCAGAGCCGGTCCGCCCGCCTCCCCCTCGGCCACGCGGGAGATCCGCATGCCGAAGGGACGGCTGATCCGGCCGAGCACGTCGTGGAGCCACCGCAGGTCCCGCTCCGGGACCCGTTCGAGGCGCAGCCGCCGGCTGCGCAGCGGCACGAGCCGCACCTCCGCCAGGGCGCCGTCCTCGTCGTGGACGGTGACGAGGTGGAGGAGCCGCAGGTCGTCACGGTAGTGCTCCTGTCCGCTGATGCCTTCGTAGTCGTTGACGAGGTCGCCGCAGCCGTGCAGGACGAGCCTGCCCCGGTACGCCTCCAGGGGCCGCGGGTGGTGCGAGGAGTGGCCGTGCACGATGTCGGCGCCCGCGTCGACGAGGGCGTGGGCGAAGGACACCTCGGCACGGGCCGGGACGTAGCCCCAGTTGGGGCCCCAGTGGAGGGAGACGACCACGAGGTCGCCGGGCCGCCGGGCCGCGCGCAGCCGGGCGGTGAGCCGGGCCGCCGCCTCGTCGGCCGGTCCCGCCGCGAAGTGGACCCCGCCGCGCCGGGCGGTGGCCGCCCAGTCGCGGGGCACGCCGCTGGAGGCCAGACCGAGGGCGAAGACGAGGAGCCGGCGTCCGCCGGGCAGCGGTACGGCCGCGGGCCGCCGGGCCTCCTCCGCGTCGCGGCCCGCGCCGGCGGTGCGCAGTCCGGCGCCGGCGAGGGCGTCGAGGGTGTCGTCGAGTCCGCGCCGGCCGTAGTCCAGGACGTGGTTGTTGGCGAGGACGACCACGTCGGGCCGTACGGCGGTCAGCGCGGGCAGGTTGGCCGGATCCATCCGGTAGTGGACGGCCTTTCCGGGGACCGGGACGTCGTGCCGGGTGACCGCCGTCTCCAGGTTGACCACCCGGGCGTCCGGCCGGGCGGCGTCGAGCAGGGCGAGGGCCTCGCCCCACGGGTAGCCGGGGCCGGCGGCGCGGGGCACCGGTCCGGAGCGTGCCTCGGCGAGGGCCACGTAGTGGCGGGCGTCGCGCACGTACCGCTCGGGCAGGGCGGGGTCGAGCGGATGGGGAAGGATCTGGTCGATTCCCCGGCCGAGCATCACGTCGCCGCAGAGGAACAGTCCGGTCAGACCGTCGCCGCCCATACACCCAGGCTAGTCCCCCGGGCGTCATGCCTTCCGATGATCATGATCGTCCCGGGGAAGGACGCGCGGCGCGGGCCGAGGCGGCGAGGATGGTCGCCCCGTGCGCGGACCGCGCGCGGGGCGACCGACGACGACCCGTGGGACGACCGGCGCACCGGCCGGCGAAGCGGCCGACCGCAGTGACCGTGACGCGATCGACCGTCGCGACCGGCGGTCGCGACCGGCCGCCGCGATGGGCGCGTCGTCGGCGAGACGACCGACGAAGGGGGAACCTTCTCATGCGCTCCACGCGCACCACGCGACCCGCGCACCCCACGCAGCCCACGCACCCCGACCAGCCCGCGCACGTCCCGCACCTCACCGGCTCGGCCGCCGCCACCCGGCGCCCGGCCCGTACGACGGCCGTACTCTCGACCGCCCTGCTCGCCCTGTCCCTGGGCGTGCTCCCGGCCCATGCCGCCGACGCCACGGGGGCGGCGTCGGCGAGCGCGGTGGCGCTCCACCACCGGCCCGCCCTGGACCGGGAGGCGCTGCGCGGCAGTCTCGACGCCTTCCACGCCGCGGGCATGTACGGGGCCTTCGCGGCGGTCCGGGACGGCTCCGAGCGGTGGCGCGGTGCCACGGGCCTCGCCGACCCGGCCGGCGGACGGCCCATGGCGCCCGGCTTCGAGCACCGGGTCGGCAGCATCACCAAGACCTTCACCGCCGTGGCGCTCCTCCAGCAGGTGGAACGCGGCCGGATCGACCTGGACGCGCCCGTCGGCCGCTACCTCCCGGACCTCGTCACCGGCGAGCGCGGCGAGAAGGTGACGGTCCGGATGCTGCTCAACCACACGAGCGGCATCGCCGACTACATCCTGCCCGCCTTCCCCGGGCTGCTCCAGGACCCCGGCAGGACGCTGGACGAGAACCGGCTGCGGCGGATCGCACCGGAGGAGCTCGCCCGGCTCGGTCTGGCCGCCCCGCCGGTGAAGGAGCGCGGGACGCACTCCTACTCCAACACCAACTACATCCTCGCCGGGCTGATCCTGGAGCGGGTCTCGGGCCAGGACCCGGAGGCGTACATCACCCGCCACGTCATACGCCGGGCGGGCCTCCGCCACACCTACTTCCCCGCCTCGCCGTCGATCAAGGGGCCGCACGCGGGGATGTACGAGTCGTTCTTCGGTCTCATCGACCCGCCGCGCGACTACAGCACGTACGACATGTCGTGGGGAGGCACGGCCGGCGCGCTGGTGTCGACGACGGACGACCTCAACACCTTCTACCGCAAGCTGCTGGGCGGCAGGCTGCTCGGCCCGGCCGCGCTCCGCGCGATGAAGACGACGGTCCCGGCCTACGAGACGGAGCCCGGCGAGGAGGCCCTGATGCGCTACGGGCTGGGCCTCTACACGCTGAAGATGCCGAGCGGCGGCTGGTACTGGGGTCATGACGGCGCGGTGTTCGGCGCGGGCACGTGGTCGCTCGCCACCGAGGACGGCCGCCGCCAGGTCACCGTGGCCTGGAACCTGATGAAGTACCAGCGCTTCGACGAGCAGGGCCGACCGCTGCCCGATCCGGTCACCCCGGCGCTGTACGCCTTCGTCGACGGCGCCCTGAGCGGCCGCGCCCCGGCGCCCGCCGAGGGCCTGCGCTCCGCCGCCCCGCCGGCCCCGGCCGATCTGCCGCCGCTGGTCGACCGCCTGCCGGGCGTCCGGCACTAGAGGGTTTCCGGGTTCAGCGACCGGCCCGGGCCGCGCGGCGGATCGTGGCGTCCACCAGGGCGAGCGCGTCCGCCGCGGTACGGCCCTGGGCCCGGTTCCAGGGGCCGATCAGCTCGGTCCAGCCGCGGGAGCGGAGCTCTTCGAGCATCCACGCCCCGGCCTCGTTCATGGTGGCGGCGCTGCCGTAGCCGAGCCGGTGGGCGGCCAGCATCGCCCCGCAGACACACCGCGCGCCGCGCCGGTCGCGGAGCTTGTACGGGGTGTTCTGCCAGCCCCAGGTGGTGAGCACGCGGCGGGCGTGGGCGAGATGCACGGACGGGCGTACGTCAGGGCTGCCGATGCGGCGCCAGATGTGCAGCCGGTCCGGCAGGATCGCGCCCAGCCGGCCGGGCAGCGGCCGTTCGCCGGGCGGGAGGGCGGGCTCGGTTCCGGTGATGGTCCCGGGGACGGGGGCGGGGGCGGTGTCGGGGGCGGCGGGCCGGGCGTCGAGGGACGCGAGGGCGTCGGCGACGAGCCGGTCGACCGGGACGGACAGCAGCCGCCGCCAGTCGGCCGCCTCCTCCCGTACCGGCGGGGCCTCGGTCCAGCGGGCCACGATCTCCTGCCAGGCCGCGGTGTCGAGCAGGGCGGCGGCTGCGCGGTCGAGCTCGTCCGGGGTGGTGGCTGCTGCGGCGAAGGTGACGGCTGGGTTCGGCATGCGGGCGACTCCACGACTTATTCGTACCTCTATCGGTAGAAATGTCGGCTCTGTCGCCCGCAGGCTTGAGCGTCAGATGCTCAGCACCCCGCCCGCCGTGCCCGTGAGGTGCTCGGGGGTGAGCAGTTCGGCGAGCCGCTCGGGCGGGAGCAGGCCCTTCTCCAGGGTGAGCTCGGCGACCGAGCGGCCGCTGGCCAGGGCTTCCTGGGCGATGGCGGTCGCGGCCGTGTAGCCGAGGTGCGGGTTCAGCGCGGTGGCCAGGCCGATGGAGTTCTCGACGCTCGCGCGCAGGACCTCGACGTTGGCCGTGATGCCGGTGACACAGCGCTCGGCGAGTGTGAGGCAGGCCGCCCTGAGCGAGGTCAGGCTCTTGGACAGGGCGTGGAAGATGACCGGCTCGAAGGCGTTGAGCTGGAGCTGGCCGCCCTCCGCCGCCATGGTGATGGTCATGTCGTTGCCGATCACCTCGAAGGCGACCTGGTTGACCACCTCGGGGATGACCGGGTTGACCTTGCCGGGCATGATGCTCGAACCGGCCTGGACCGGCGGCAGGTTGATCTCGCCGAATCCCGCGCGCGGACCGGAGGAGAGCAGCCGCAGGTCGTTGCAGGTCTTGGAGAGCTTCACGGCGATCCGCTTGAGGACGCCGGAGAGCTGCACGAAGGCGCCGCAGTCCTGGGTGGCCTCGACCAGGTTGGCGGAGGTGACCAGGGGCAGTCCCGTGATGTCGGCGAGGTGCCGGCGGGCGGTCTCCGCGTAGCCGGGGGCGGCGTTGAGACCGGTGCCGATGGCGGTGGCGCCGAGATTGATCTCGTGGATCAGCTCGACCGCCTCGGCAAGGCGCCCTCGGTCCTCCTCCAGCATCACGGCGTACGTGGAGAACTCCTGGCCCAGCGTCATGGGCACGGCGTCCTGGAGCTGGGTGCGGCCCATCTTGACGACGCCGCCGAACTCGACCGCCTTCTCGGCGAAGGCGTCCTGGAGCACGGCCATGGCGCGCAGCAGCTCGCGGGCCGCGCCGATGGCGGCGATGCGGATGGCGGTCGGGTAGACGTCGTTGGTGGACTGGCCGAGGTTGACATCCTCGTTGGGGTGCAGGAGGTGGTACGCGCCCTTGGGGTGGCCGAGGAGTTCGAGGGCCCGGTTGGCGACGACCTCGTTGGCGTTCATGTTGGTGGAGGTGCCGGCGCCGCCCTGGACGACGTCGACGACGAACTCGCCGTGCAGCGCGCCGCCCCGGATCTCGCGGCAGGCGGCGACGATGGCCGCCGTCTTGTCGGCGGGGAGCAGACCGAGCTCCTCATTGGCGAGGGCGGCGGCCTCCTTCACGGCGGCGAGCGCGTCGATCAACTGCGGGTAGACGGAGATCGGGGTGCCGGTGATGGCGAAGTTCTCCGTGGCGCGCAGGGTGTGGACGCCCCAGTACGCGTCGGCCGGGACGTCGCGGTCGCCCAGCAGGTCGTGTTCGCGCCGGACGGCAGGCGAGGGAACGGTCGGCTCGGGAGCGGTGTGCTGTGGTGCGGGGATCACGGTGACGGTGCCTTACGCGGGGGGAGGGGAGGGCGGCGGAAGGAGGTGGACCAGCGAGGGGGCCGAGCGATGAGGGGCGAGGCCCCGCCGGGGCGCGGGGCCCGGCCGCGCCGGGGCCGGCGAGACGGAGCCCATGGGGGCGGGGCCCATGGGGCGGCCCAGCGAGACGGGCGGAGCCCCCAAGGGCCCCACCCGTGTGCCCCGCCGCACGCCTCAGTGCGCGACGGCCAGGGCCGGCTCGGCGCGGACCGGGCCTTCGAGGAGGGTGCGGAGCAGGCCGGTGCGGCGCTCGGGCGAGGGCGTGTCGGCGAGGAGCGCGGCCAGCAGGGCTATGCGGGCCTGACCGGGTCGCAGGGTGCCGGCGAGGACCGCGCCGGCGGCGGCCAGGTCGACGGCGCCGCCGCCCGTGTAGACCTCGGCGACGGGGCCGGAGGCGACCCGGGTCGAGAGGACGACGTGAACGCCCTGGTCGACGGCGCGGGCCACGGCCTCGGCGATCTCGGGCGTGGCGTTGCCGGCGCCGGTGCCGACGAGGACGATGCCGCGGGCCCCGGCGGCGACGGCCGCCTCGAAGAGGACCGGGTCGGCGTCGGAGTGGTGCGTGACGATGTCGACGCGCGGGGCCGGCCGGTCCTCGGCGGGCAGCGGCAGCGGTGCGGGGCGCACGGGTTCGCGCTCGATGTCGACCTGCCCGAAGCCGAGGCGGCCGACGCGCTCGCCGGAGGGGTCGGCGAAGGGGTCGGCGGCGAGGGTCTTGGTCTTGACGGTGCCGCGGGCGGCGTGGACGAGGCCGTCGAAGACGACGAGGACGCCGAGGCCGCGGACGGTGGCGGCGACCTGGAGCGCGTCGTAGAGGTTGCCGGGACCGTCGCCGTCGCCCGTGCCGAAGGGGCGCTGGGCGCCGGTGAGGACGACCGGGCGGGGGTCGGAGTGGTGCAGGTCCAGGAAGAAGGCCGACTCTTCGAGGGTGTCGGTGCCGTGGGTGACGACGATGCCGTCGACGCCGGGGTCGGCGAGCGTCTCGTGGACGGTGCGCAGCAGGGCGAGCTGGCGCGCGGTGGTCATCCGGGAGCTGTTGACGTTGAAGAGGTCGACGACCTCGACCTCGACGTTGTCGGGGACCGCGGCCGTGGCCACGACGTCGTCTCCGGAGGCGTCGGCGGCGTATCCGCTGCCGGTCCAGCGGCTGGCGATGGTGCCGCCGGTGCTGATGACCACGATGCGGCGCGGCCGGGCGTCGCGCGTCCACTTCATGAGCGTGCTGTCCTTCCCTGGGGTGTGCGCGGCAACGATAGGTCAATCGTCACGCAATGCGATTGCGGATTCACCCCGGAATCATGAACTCCGTAGTGGATAATTGCGTCGTGGACCGAATCGATCTTCATATCTTGCGCGAGCTCCAGCAGGACGGCCGGCTGAGCAACCAGGAGCTGGCCCAGCGGGTGGGCCTGAGCCCCTCCCCCTGCATGCGGCGGGTCCGGCAGTTGGAGCAGGACGGGGTGATCCAGGGCTATCGCGCGGTCATCGACCCGGAGGCGGTCGGGCGGGGCTTCGAGGTGCTGGTCTCGGTGGAGGTGAAGCGGGACCGCGAGACGGTGGAGGCGTTCGAGGAGGCGCTCCAGGACATCCCCGACGTCATCGAGGCGTACCGCCTCTTCGGCAGCCCGGGATGCCTGCTGCGGATCGCGGTCGCCGACCTCGCGGCGTACGAGCGGCTGTGGATCGAGCGGCTGACGACCCTGGCGGGGGTCACGGAGGTCAACTCGCAGATCATCATGAAGCGCGTCAAGGAGCCCCGCGGCCTGCCGGTCGAGCGCTGACCACCGTAGACCGATGGCCATGGGCCGATGATCTACGGCCTGCGGCCTACGGATAGGTGCGCACGTCGTCCCGGTAGGCGCGGGCCCGGTCCCGGACCAGGTCGGGCAGTTCGCCGCTCGCCAGGTCCGCGAGGGTCGTGGACTCCAGGACCTGGCGCAGGCTGGTGCGCACCGCCCGCCACACGTCGGGCAGCGGGGCGGCCGCGCCCTGGTACTCGAGGCTGGTCAGTTTGAGGTCCCGCACGCTGACGAGCGGCCCGTCCATCGCCCGGATGACGTCGGCGAGGGTGATCTCGGCGGGCGGCCGGGTGAGCGAGTAGCCGCCCTCGGGCCCGCGGACGCTCGCCACCAGGCGGGCCTGGCGCAGCTCGCTGAGCACGACGAAGAGGAAGCGGACGGGGATGTCCTGGCGTCCGGCGATGTCCTCGGACTTGAGCGGCCGTTCCGGGGAGCGGGCCAGCTCCGCCATGGCCCGGATGGCGTAGTCCGTTCGTGCAGAGATCCTCACCGGCTCAATGTCTCACGAGTGGCGCGTTCCCGGCCCGTCGCGGAACGGATGAGGCGTCACGAGCACGGCGGCCCGTCGCCGTTGGCCGAATCCGGCGTTGCCCGTTCATTTTGTTCATCGACATAGTGAACAACACCCGTGCCGTGCCCGCCCCCGCCCCACTCCGCCCCCGGAGGTGCCCGTGGTGTCCGCCGCAGTCCCGCAGTCCGACGCGTCCGCCCCCGCCCCCTCGCCCGCCTCCGCCCGGCCCACCGTGGCCGTCGTCGGCGCGGGTGCGGCGGGCGCGCTCGTCGCGGTCCAGGTGTGCGAGACGGCGACCCGCCGGCGGACGCCGCTCGACCTCGTCCTCGTCGACCCGGCACCCGAGGCGGGCCGGGGCACCGCGTACGCCACCGAGGTCCCCGAGCACCGGCTGAACGTGCCGGTGGGCGGCATGAGCTGCTACCCGGACGACCCGGGCCACTTCCGGCGCTGGCTGTGCGCGCACGGCGAACCGAGCGTCCGGGACACGGACTTCGCGCCGCGCCACCGCTACGGTTCCTATCTCGCCGACACGCTCGGACGCTCCATCATCGCGGCGCACGGCACGGTGTCCGTACGGCGGCTGCGCACGCGGGCGACGGGCCTGGCCGACGCACCCGGCGGACGACTGGAGCTCCGGCTCGCCGACGGCGGCACGCTGGCGGCGGACGGCGTGGTGCTCGCCACGGGTCCCGCGGCGGGCCGGGCCGAGTGGGCCCCGGCCGGGCTGGCCGACTCCGACCGGTTCGTCGCCCGTCCCTGGGCGCCCGGCGCGCTGGCCGCCGTATCGCCGTCGGACGACGTGCTGCTCGTGGGCACCGGTCTCACCGCGGTCGACCTGGCCCTGGTCCTCGACCGGCCCGGCCGGACCGTGCACGCCGTCTCGCGCTCCGGGCTGCTGCCGCAGCCGCACGCGCTGGCCCCGCTGCCCGCCGTACCGCCACCGCCCGACCTGGCCGTGCTGCCGCTGCCCGCCCTGCGGCGCGCCGTGCTGCGGTACGTCTCCGCGACGCGCCGGGCGCACGGCGACTGGCGGCCCGCGTTCGACGGGCTGCGGCCGTGGATCGGGCAGCTCTGGCAGGGGCTCACCGACGAGGAGCGCGCGGAGTTCCTCGGCCGGGACGCCACCCGGTGGAACGTCCACAGGCACCGTATGGCCCCGTCCACGGCCGAGGCGGTCGCCCGGGCGCGCGCGGCCCGGCGGCTGCGGGTGCACGCGGGCCGGGTCACCGGTGCGGCGCCGGACGGGGGCGGCGGCCTGACCGTCACGCTCTCCGACGGCCGCGGGCTGCGCGTGGGGTGGGTGGTGGACTGCACGGGGCCGGGGCTGCGGGCCGACGCCGGCGGCGACCCGCTGTGGGGCGGTCTGCTCGCCGACGGTTTCGCCGTGCCGGGGCCGCTGGGCATCGGCGTGGCGACCGACGGGGGCCGGCTGCGCGACGCGCGGGGAGACGCCGGCCGGCCGCTGTTCACGCTGGGCTCGCCGCGCCGCGGCGAGCTGTGGGAGACGACCGCGATCCCCGAGATCCGTACGCAGGCCAAGGAGGTCGCCGAGGCCCTCCTCGCGCCGCTCGGCGGCCGGACCGCGCGGCCGGTGCGCCGGCGGCCCACCGACCAGTTCGGACTGCCGCTGTCCACGCACGCCGCCGCCGCGGCGGCCTTCCGCTCCGGGCTCGGCCGGGTGATCACCGTACGGGCGAAGGCCGCCGAGGCGTTCAGCCGGGCCGTCGAACTGGACCCCGGCTTCGCCCTGGGGCACGCCGCGCTCGCCCTGCTCGGTCACGAGGGAGGGGCGGACGTCGACGTCGCGCGCGCCCTGGCGGACGCGCGGCGCAGTGCGCGGGAGCGCGGGGACGAGCGGGAGCGCTCGTTCGTCGACGTCGTCACGCGCCGCATCCGGGACCACGAGACGCACGGGCCGGGCGCGCCGGGCGCGGGTGGCGCTTGGAGCTCGGCCGGCTCGGTGGCCTCGGACGGCGACACGGCGCTGATCGGCCATCTGGAGCGTTTCCCCGGCGACGCGTTCGCCCTCGGGATCGCCGTCCCGACCATCGCCTTCGCCGGTGTGGGCGACCTCGACGGCACGCTGGCCCTGCGTCTGGTGGAGCGCACCGCGCCCGCGTACGGCGGCCACTGGTTCCACACCTCGCTGCTGGCCTTCGTCCGCCAGGAGCAGGGCCTGATCGACGAGGCGGGCGACCTCGCCCGTGCGGCGCTCGCCGAGGAGCCGGCCTCCGGCCACGCCGTCCACGCCCTCGCCCATGTGCACTACGAGTCGGGGGCGCACCGCGAGGGCCGGGAGTGGCTCGACGACTGGATCGGCGGGCACGGCCGGGGCGCGGTGCACCGGGCGCACTTCTCCTGGCACGTGGCGCTGCACGAGCTGGCCCTGGACGACTCCGCGGCCGTGCGCCGCCGCTGGTTCGCGCAGCTCGCGCCGGGTCAGGTGGGCGGGGTGCGGGCGCTGGTCGACTCCGGTTCGCTGCTGTGGCGGGCCCGGATGTGCCGTAACTGGACCGGGCGGGTGCCCGTCGAGGGGGTGCTCGACGCGGTCGAGCGCGATCTGGTCGAGCGCCCCTCGACCGCCTTCACCGCGCTGCACAGCGCCGTCGCCCTCACCGCCGCGGGCGACCTGGCGGCCCTGCGCCGGCTGCGGACCCACGCGGCCGGGGCGGATCCGGTGCAGCGGGAGGTCGTGGTGCCGCTGTGCGGCGCCCTGGAGGCCGTGCTGGAGGAGGAGTGGGCGACGGCGGCGGAGCGGCTGGACGCGCTGCTGCCCTCGCTGCGCCGGGTCGGCGGCAGTGCGGCGCAGCGGGAGGTCGTGGAGGAGACGCTGCTGTACGCCCTGGTGGAGGCGGGTGAGAGCGACCGGGCGCGGCGTCTGCTGGAGGAGCGTCTCGACCGCCGCGCCTCGCCGCTGGACCTGCGGCGGCTGGCGGGCCTCGGCGCCTGAACGCGGAGTTGCGCCGTATGCCGGAACGTCATGAAAAAGCCTTCTGACCGTTACACGACAAGCCAGGCGTGCGTGCCACTCTCCCGGTGACACCGATTCAACACGCGTAGAGCGCCGTCCGCTTGAGCCCGGGCGGCGTTCCCGCGCGTCCCGTCCCCGGGAAAGGGCCCCCCATGTCCGTTGCGCACAGAGGCAAGTGGAAGACCTGGGCGGCGATGACCGCCGTCCTGGTCGGCCTCACCCTTCCTTCGGTCACCGCGACTCCCGCCGGCGCCACGACGGGCGCCTACGACAGCACGTACTACAAGGACGCGATCGGCAAGACCGGTCCGAGCCTCAAGTCCTCGCTGCACACCATCATCAGCAGCCAGAACAAGATCTCGTACGACGCGGTCTGGAACGCGCTGAAGGTCACCGACCAGGACCCGAACAACACCGCCAACGTCCTGCTGCTCTACAGCGGTTACTCCCGCAGCAAGAGCCTCAACGGCGGTGACGTCGGCGACTGGAACCGCGAGCACGTGTGGGCCCAGTCGCACGGCAGCTTCGGCACCTCGGCCGGTCCGGGCACCGACCTGCACCACCTGCGGGCGTGTGACGTGCAGGTCAACAGCACCCGGGGCAACAAGGACTGGGACAACGGCGGCAGCGCGGTCAGCGGGGCGCCGGGCAGCTACACGGACAGCAACTCCTTCGAGCCGCGCGACGCGGACAAGGGCGACGTGGCCCGCATGATCCTGTACATGGCGGTCCGCTACGAGGGCGACGACTCCTGGCCGGACCTGGAGACCAACGAGTCGAGCACCAACGGCAGCGTCCCCTTCCACGGCCGCCTCGCGATACTCAAGCAGTGGCACCAGCAGGACCCGCCGAGCACCTTCGAGGAGCGGCGCAACGACGTCATCTACAACAGCTACCAGCGCAACCGCAATCCGTTCATCGACCACCCGGAGTGGGTCGAGGCAATCTGGTAGCCCGACCGTGAGCCGCGCCGGGCCCCCCGCCCCTCGGGGAGCCCGGCCCCGGTCCCGGCCCCACGGGCCCCGATGCGCACGGCGCACACGGCGCACACGACGGACGCGACGCGCACGAGGCGCACGACGAACGTGGTTCGCACGAGCGGCAGGAGGTACGGCGTGGGCGAGGACGGCCGTGACGGGCGGGGGTTGCCGCGCTGCGATGCGGTGC
Source organism: Streptomyces sp. NPDC006339 (assembly GCF_040612775.1). Lineage (NCBI taxonomy): Bacteria > Bacillati > Actinomycetota > Actinomycetes > Kitasatosporales > Streptomycetaceae > Streptomyces > Streptomyces sp. NPDC006339. The sequence continues at coordinate 36,153 of NZ_JBEXQW010000033.1, read as the reverse complement.
GGGAGCGGCGCGGGCAACTGCGCGGCCGGATCACGGCCGCCGGGATCACCGTCCAGGACATCCTGTGCTGCGAGGACCGCACCGGCTTCGCCGCACCCGGCCGCGCCGAGGCGTACACGGTGGTCCTCACCCGCTCCGGCGGCTATCTGCGCCGGATCGCCGGCGAGGAGTTCTTCGTCGACCCGAGCGGCGGCTATCTGACCCGGCCGGGGGACGAGCAGCGGGTCGCCCACCCGGCCGGCCCCGGCGACCGGTCCACCGAGTTCCGGGTCGGCGCGGCGCTGTTCGCCGACCGCTTCGACGGCCCGCCGGTCTCCCGGCGCTTCACCGTCACCGGCGCCACCGACGTACGCCACCGGGCCCTGCTGGCCGCCGCCCGGCGGGGCGCCGACTCCTTCGAACTGGCCGACCGGCTGCACCGGTTGCTCGACGGAGTGGCCGAGTCCGCCGGCCACTGGCGCACCGACACCGGGACCCGGCCCGCCACCGCGCGCGGCCACGGCCGACTGGTCCGCGACACCTGCGCCGTCCTCGCCGGCGGCGCCCCGGCCCTGCGGCTCCCCCTGGAGGACCTCGCCCGGGCCGTCGGGGCCTCCCCGCACCACCTCAGCCGGGTCTTCCGGGCGGTCACCGGCAGCAGCCTCACCCGCTACCGCAACGAGCTGCGGATCCGCGGCGTGCTCCACGCCCTGGAGGAGGGCGAGGACAGCCTGAGGACCCTCGCCCACGCCTACGGGTTCGCCGACCAGGCCCATCTGACCCGCCTGTGCCGGGACCGTACGGGTCAGCCTCCCAGCGCCGTGCGGGGGCTCCTCGCGGATCGCGCATGAATGTCCAACGCCCCGGGCGGGGGCGGCCCGCAGGATGGCGGCGGCCGGACACCCGGCCGGTGCCGCGCCGTCCTCCGGGGCGAGCGCGCGGCACCCCGTCTTCCGAGCGGGGGAACGCGACGATGACCTTCCTGACCAGAACGGGCACGGCCCTGGCCGCCGTGCTGACCGCCGCCGCGTGCGCGGCCTCGGCCCCCGGCGCCGCCGCCGGCGGCCCCTCCGGCACCACCCCGGCCGCCCGGTCCGCCGGGGCGCCCGCCCTCACTGGGCATCAGCCCTGCCCCGGCCAGCCCGACGTGACCTGCGCCGACCTGACCGTGCCGCTCGACCGCTCCGGCGCCGTGCCGGGCACCCTCAAGCTGCGCACGGCCGTCGTCGGCGCGGCCGACGCGCCGCGGGGCACCCTGCTCTTCCTCACCGGCGGACCGGGACAGCCCGGCGTCCCGTACGTCCAGCGGATCCGCGGCCGGCTCCCCCGGGCGCTCGACCAGTACCGGCTGGTGATGATCGACCAGCGCGGCACCGGCGGCACGGCCGTCGACTGCCCCGCCCTCCAGAAGGAGGTCGGCAGCAGCGACACCGTCGCCCCCACGCCCGCCGCTGTCACGGCCTGCGCCGACAGCCTCGGGCCGCACCGCGACCTCTACACCACCGGCGACACGGTGGCCGACCTGGAGGACCTGCGGCGCGCTCTGGGCGTGGACTCCTGGACCCTCGACGGGGTCTCGTACGGCACCTTCACCGCCGGGCAGTACGCCCTCACCCATCCGCAGCGGGTGCGCCGGCTCGTCCTCGACTCCGTCGTCCCGCTGGACGGTGCCGGCGTGCTGTACGAGGCGGCGTTCGGCCACTCCGGGGCGGTACTGCGCGCCGCGTGCCGGGAGCAGAAATGCGGTTTCGACCCGGCCCGCGATCTCGCGAAGGTGGTCCGCCGGGACGGCAACGGCGTCGGCGTCTTCAACCTGCTCGTCATCGCGAGCATCATCGACCCGAAGCTGAACGACCCCCGCTTCGGCATCCTGAACGCCCTGCACGCCTCCGCCGAGGGGGATCCGGCCAGGCTGGACGGCCTGGTGGCCGGCTTCTCCGCGCCGTCGGACGAACCCCCGGCCGCCTTCAGCTCGGGACTGCACGCGGCGACGCTCTGCGCCGACTCGCGCTGGCCGTGGGGCGACGCCTCGGCCCCCGTCGAGGGCCGTGAACGGGCCCTGCGGAAGGCCGTGCAGCGGATCAGGCCGGCGGAGGTGTGGCCGTTCCAGCGGGAGACGGCCGGCGCCCAGGGCATTCCCCGGACCTGTCTGCCCTGGCCGTCCTCGCGCCCGCACCGCCCGGCGCCGGGCCGCACCCTGACCATGCCGGTCCTGATGCTCGCGGGGGACCGCGACCTGTCGACCCCGGTGCGGTGGGCCCGTGACCTCGCCGCCGCGACCCCTCGGGCCGAACTGGTCGTCCTCCCGGGCGTGGGCCACTCCACCCAGAGCCGCAGCGACGCGGGCGCGCGGGCGGCGGAGGCGTTCCTGCTGCGGTAGGGCCGTCCTTCGGACCGGGCCGCTAGGGAGCGCACCGCGGCAGGGCCGGGCGGTCCCTCGTACGGACGGCCGGCAGCCAGGCGGTGGTGGGTTCCGCATCCGCTCGCGGGAGGCGGACGCGGTACCAGACGGTGGACCTGAGGTCCTCCTCGTCGATGATGGGCTCGCCGTCGGGCAACCGGCAGTCGGCGTCCAGGAGGTCACCGTGCCAGACCCGGGTCGGGACGACGTTCTCGGCCGTGTAGGGCCGGCGGGGGTCGATCGCGAGGCCGAGGCTGCACTGCCGGTCGCGGTCCGTCCGGTCCTGGCAGCCGCGCTCGGCGTTGAACACCCGGATCGTGCCCGGCCCTTCGCGGTCCGCGCGGCCCTCCGCCGACCACCAGAGCGCGGCCCCGGCGGCCGCCGTCGCGCCGGCGGTGAGGGCGAGCACGGCGGTACGGAGGCGGGGCCGGGGACGCCGCTTCCGGCGCCCGGCCTCGTGGGCCCTGATCCGTTCGAGGAGGCTCTCGGCCGTGTGCGGGGCGCGGGCCTCGTGGGTGGGGGCGAGGCAGTCGGCGGCGAGGGCGCGCCAGAACTCCGGGACCGCGTGGTCCATCCGCAGGGCGGCGCGCCCCTCGGCGTACTCCTGCACGGCGGCACCGCGCGCCGTCGGCGTGGCGCCGGGGAACGGCGACGCGCCGGCGGCGAACACCTCGTGGATCACGATGCCGAGCGCCCAGATGTCGGCGGTGGCGCGGACCCGTACGCCGCGGTCGCCGAGGGGCTCCTTCCAGCGTTCGGGCGGGAGGTAGTCCAGGGTGCCCATGGGGGCCGTCCAGCCGTGGGTGCCGGTGAGTTCGATGGCGAAGCCGAAGTCCGAGAGCCGTACCTCGCCGTCCCGGCCGATGAGGATGTTCTCGGGCTTGAGGTCGGTGTGCACCCAGCCGGACCGGTGCAGATGGGCCAGGCCCTCGCAGATGCCGGCGATCAGCCGGCCGCCCTCGGCCTCGGTGACGCCGGCGCCGGTGCCGGTGGCGTCGGTGCCGGTGGCACCCGCGTCGATCAGGTCGCGCAGGCTGCACCGGGCCCGTTCCATGACGAGGACGATCGCGCCGTCCAGGGAGGGGCGGTCCGGTGCGGCCAGCACCACGGAGTCCAGCAGCCGGACCAGGCTCGGGTGCGGGGCCCGGCGGGCCAGCTCGACCTCGCGCCGGGCCGACTCGGCCACGCCGCGGGCCTGGCGGGGGGCGAGGCCGGCCGTCGGCATGACCTTGAGCGCGACGTCCGACACGGCGTCCGGGCCGACGTCCGGGCCGATGTCGGGGCCGACGTCCGGGCCGCCATCCGGCGCGTCGGACGCGTGGGGCCGGTCGGCGGGCCGGCCGGCGTAGACGGTCGCCCAGCCGCCGGCGCCGATCGGCTCGCCGACGGTCCAGTCCCCGATCCGGTGGCCCGGCGGCAGCAGCTCCGGCCCACCGCTCCCCCAGGATCCGGCCCGGTCGTCCCTCCGCGCCACGGCTACCGTCCGCGCTCGGCCGGCTCGGCGCGCGGCGGTAACAGGGCGAGGTGCTCCTCCCGCACGATGCCGAACTTCAGGGCGAGACCGACGACGGCCTCCCGCTTGCCGTTCCTGCGGTCCGCCCGGCCGGCCGCGTCCGGGTCGGGGGCGCCGATCCGCAGCTTCTCGTCGGCGAGGTAGTCGATGTGCGAACTGACCGCGCGGGCGGTCAGCCGGGCGCAGGCGGCATGGCCGCGCAGCCGCTCGACGACCTGGGGCGTGGTCGGCACCGCCACCGGCGAACGGTCGCGCAGCCACGGCTCGCAGAGCGCGACGAGCACCAGGAAGTAGGTGGCGGTCTCGTCCAGGGAGTACGCGGTGAGGGTGCGGCTCTCCCAGGAGCCGCCGGTCGCCTGCGGGTCCAGATAGACGTGGTCGGGCGCGAACACCTGGAAGTAGACGGGGGTGTCGCGGCGGGTGGGCAGCACGACGCGGGAGAACTCGAAGGGGATGGGCGCGCCGACCCGGCGCGGCGGGACCCGGAGGTACTCGCCCGCACCCTCCGGGTTCTCCACGAGATAGCCGTGGGTGGTGCTGAGGTTGCTCAACTGCCAGTGGTCGTCGGTGGCGCGGATCTCTCCGGCCAGCCGGGAGACCGCCTCGTCGGCGAGGCGGAGTTCGACCGGCGTCCTCGCCGAGCCGCGACCGAACCGTGCCCTTTCTCCCGGCCCGAGCCGCAGGGTGACCGCGTCGCCGCCGTTCCCCTCCGGCAGGTGCACGACAATGCCGCTCACCGCTCCCCCGTCCCGCGTGCCGACCGTTGCCCGACACACCGAACGTTACCGCCTGCGCATGCCGATTCACCGCGTGGCATCGGCCACTTCGGGAGGAGGGCGGAGGGGCGCCGCCGCTGCCCTCCGGTCGGGCGGCGGTCAGGCGGGAGTCAGGCGGCGGGCGTGACGGGCCGCTCCCCGGAGGCGTCGGCGACGACGATCCGGACGTGCTCGGGGGCGTAACGGCGCGCCTTGGCCGTCATCTTGGCGAGGTCGAGCTTGTGCCGGGGCACGACCACGTGGAACGGGGCCGACACGGCCGGGTGCCGGGGCTGGGGTGCGGCGCCGGGCGGCAGCGGGGCCCCGGGGAACGGCCGTACGCCGATCACGGCGTCCTGTTCGTGGGGCGGGTTCACGACGACGATCCGGTCGACGGCATCCCACGGCAGGGACAGGGCGCCGATCCGCAGGCCGCCGGCGTCGAACTGGAAGGCCGTGCGCTGGTTCTCGAACCAGGACACGATGAACGGCAGGGCCACGACGATCACGACGCCGCCCTTCATGTCGAGGGCCCGGCCGAGGAGCGCGGCCAGGGCGACGGTCCCGGCGATCGCGCCCCACAGGCCGAGCTGGGCGCGGGCCGAGAACGGGTGGGTGATCCGGTAGCGCTCCCAGCGGGCGCGCCGGCGGCCCGGAGCGGCACCGGTGGGGGGCGTGGGCCGGGGCGGTGGCTGTGTCATGGGCGGGTGGCTCCCTTTCGGGGTGGGCGGTTGATACGGACGGCGGCGCCGGGGGCCTTCGCATGCGCGGTACGGGGTGAGGGGCGGCGGAAGTCGGGAGGGCGGGGGCGGCGGAGGTCGGGAGGGCGGGGGCGGCGGAGGTCGGGCCGTGGCGCTCAGGGTGCGGGGGCGCCGGACGGGAGCGGGGCCAGGAGCCGGTCGCCGAAGGCGGTCCACGGCTGCCAGCCGCCGCTCGGCCGCGCCTGGACCCGGGTGCGGACGCGGCCTTCGGCGGTGACCGCGAAGACGTGGATCCGGCCGGTGCCGTCGGGCGCGGCCGACGGCGGGGCGGCGAGCGCGACGCCGGGTTCCCCGAAGTCGGCGCCGGCGTCCCAGGCGCCGCCGGGCGCGAGCTGCCAGCGGTGGGCGAGCCGTTCGCCGCCGGGGGACAGCGCGAGGGCCTCCAGGCGGCCGTCGGCGCTGGGCACGAGCAGCGGGGCCGCGGCCGACCAGCCGAACAGCGGCCGCCAGTCGTCCCATCCGCCGCTGGGCACCGACTGGCGCCGGTGGAAGGCGGCCACTCCGGACGGGGCGATGGCGGTGACGGTGAGCCGGCCGCTGCCGTCACGGGCCACCCGGGGGGCCGCGCCCGCCGCCGTACCGAACCGGTGCCACGGCCCCCACGCGCCGCCGGGCGTCTCCTGCCAGCGGTGCAGGAGGGCGGTGCCGCCGGGCGCGAGGACGAAGACCTCCAGACGGCCGTCCGCGTTGGCCGCCACGACCGGCGGGGCACCGGCGGGTCCGCCGAAGCCGGCGTCCCAGGGGTCCCAGGTGAGGGCTCCGGGCGTCCCCTGCCGACGCCGGGCGACGAGGGTGCCGCCGGGGCTGAGGGCGAAGACCTCCAGGCGGCCGTCGGCGTTCCGGGCGACGGCGGGAGCCGACCCGGCGGGGCCGCCGAACTCCTCCCAGTCGTACCAGCCGCCGTCGGGCCGCTGGACCCGGTGGTGGAGGTTCGCGCCGCCGGGCGCGAGCGAGAACACCTCCAGGCGGCCGTTCGTGTTGCGGCCGAGGGTGGGGACCGCCCCGGCCGGGCCGCCGAACTCCTCCCACGCGGACCAGGTGTCGGTGTCGGGGGCGAGCTGGACGCGCCGCAGCAGGGAGCGGTCGCCCGCGTCGAGGGCGAAGACGGTCAGGCGGCCCTGTACGTCGAGGGCGGTGACCGGGTTGTCGGGGCTCTGCCACGACGGTGGCGTGTCCTGCCAGTGCAGCGGGGCCACGTACAGGCCGTGCCGGAACCAGCCGGCGGCGCTCGCGTACCACTGCTGCCCGTCGGTGAACGGCTCCACGGCGTGGCCGGGCACATGGCCCGCGTAGCCGTCCAGGGAGAAGCGGAAGGGGTCGCGGGAGGCGAGGACGTCGGTGCCGTCGTAGCCGCCGCGGGGCCCGATGAACAGGTAGTACCAGCCGTCCCGTTCGACGACGAACGGGGACTCGGTGACCGAGACGCCGGTGGCGTCGGTGGTCTCGTCGGCGTAGGCGACGCCCGGCTCGCTCCAGTGGAGCAGGTCGGCGGAGCGGCGGTGGCACACCAGGTGACGGCCGTCGACGGCGGAGAGTTCGGTGGAGTACATGACCCACTCGCCGCCGATCCGCAGGACCATCGGGTCACGTGCCGCGCGACCCCGGAAGAGCGGTCCGGACGGCACCCGCGTCCAGGTGAACAGGTCGGTGGAGGTGGCGAGGTTGATGGCGGCGCCGCCGCGGCCGCCCGCGGCGTAGAACATCCAGTAGGTGCCGCCGGCCTCGATGACGTGCGGCGCCCAGAGGTGTTCCTCGCCGTGGTAGCCGGGATCGACGGTCAGGGCGTCGGCGTGCGCGGTCCACGGCCCGTGGGGGTGGGGCGCTGAGGCGTGCGTGAAGGAGATCTCGGCGGCGCTGTCGGGGGCCTCGCCGGTCGCCGCGCTGTTCCCGACGATGCCGAACAGGTGCCAGCGTCCGCCGGCCCGGATCAGGGTGTGGTCGTTGAGGTAGCGGCGCCGGCCGGGAGTGGACGGGTCGTGGACGTGGCGGAAGGGCCCGGCGCCGATCCATCGGTGGGGCGGGACGTCCGCGCTCGCGCCGGCCCGTCCGGCACCGAGGAGGGCGAGTGCGCCCGCCCCGGTGCCGGCCAGCAGCAGGTTCCGCCTGCTGATCGGTCGCATCACTCTTCTCCAGACTCGTCTCCGGAGCGATCCGGAGAGTCAGTCGACGGCGGGGCCTGAGGTGGTGTTGAGCCAGGCCCATTCGGCCCAGGTGGCGAAGCCGGTCTGCCACTTGTGGTAGACGCCGGCGTGGCTCGTGCCGAAGACCTCGATGCGGCCGTCGGCATTGGCCGTGGCGGTGACCTCGGTGCCGCCGGTGCCGAAGGACTCCCACTGGCCGTAGGGGGCGTTGACCCCGGTCTGCCAGATGTGCTGGGCGACACTGCCGTTGATGGCGAAGACCTCCACCCGGCCGTCCTGGGTGCGTTCGCTGGTGAGCTGGGAGTCGGCGGGACCACCGGTGGGCTCCCACTCGGACCAGCTCGTCGGGCTCGTCTGGTACTTGTGGAAGACCCCGACCGGGCCGGAGGCGAAGACCTCGATCCGCCCGTCCTGGTTGTGATCCACCGTCAGATCACGGCCACCACCGCCGAAGGACTCCCACGCCGACCAGCCACCGTTGACCGCCGTCTGGTACTGGTGCTGGAAGACGTCCCCGTTGAGCGCGAAGACCTCCAGCCGGCCGTCCGGCGCCTTCTCCATCTCGATCCGGCTGTTCGCCGGACCACCGCCCGCCGGCTCCCACTCCGACCAGCCGCCGTTCGCGGCCGTCTGCCACTTGTGGAAGACCCCTACGGGGCCGGACGCGAAGACCTCCAGGCGTCCGTCTCCGTTCGCACCGACGGCGATGTCACGACCGCCCCCGCCGAACGACTCCCAGCCCGACCAGCCACCCGACGGTTGCGTCTGATAGCGGTGCTGGAACGTGTTGCCGTTGATCGCGAACATCTCCAGACGCCCATCGGCGTTGGGGCCGATGGCCAGCTCCGCGCCCCCGGGGCCACCGAGGAACTCCCACTCCGACCAGGCCCCGTTCACCGCCGTCTGCCACGCGTGATGCACACCGTCCGCACCCGCCGCGAAGACTTCCAGCCGCCCGTCCGCCGACCGCGCCGACACCACCCGGCCCGACTCAGCCGGATACACCAGCGGCTTGGGACCGGGCTCGTGGTGCCCGAGGCGGTCGACGGCGGCCCGTGCCTCGTCCATGTGCCGCCAGTGGTGGCCCTGGTTGTAGGTGGACCAGGGCTGCCAGTTGGTTCCCCCGGAGGAGATCTCGAAGGCCGCGTTCGCGTTGCACTGGGCGTCGTAGGCGCAGGCGTCGTCGACCTCGGGGTGCCAGTAGTCGTTGATCTGCCACAGACCCCGGTCGCGGGACGGCGGCGTGTTGTTGTAAGTGTTGGTCGCCGACGGGTCGCAACTGGACTCCGCCAGCGCGACCGCGACCGCGGTGACCAGGCTGTCCCCGCGGAAGCCGGCGGTGTGACCCACCCGGGCGCACAGGTCGCTCGGGGCGGCGTACGCGGGCGGGGCGCCGACGAGGATCCCCGCCGCGAGCAGGAACGAGGTGAGCGCCGCCAGGATGACGCGATGGGGCGCTCGCCGGGAGCCGTGCGTGGTTCTCACCTGCTGTCTCCTCAATGGACGGCGGGGCCGGAGGTGGTGTTGAGCCAGGCCCACTCGGACCAGCTCGCGAAGCCGGTCTGCCACTTGTGGTAGACCCCGGCACCGCTCGTGCCGAAGACCTCGATGCGGCCGTCGTCATTGGCCGTGGCCGTCACGTCGGTGCCGCCGGTGCCGAAGGACTCCCACTGGCCGTACGGCGCGTTCACGCCCGTCTGCCAGATGTGCTGGGCGACGGTGCCGTTGATGGCGAACACCTCGACCCGGCCGTCGGCGGTCCGCTGACTGCTCAGTTGGGAGTCGGCGGGACCACCGGTCCGCTCCCACTCGGACCAGCTCGTCGGGCTGGTCTGGTACTTGTGGAAGACCCCGACCGGACCCGAGGCGAAGACCTCGATCCGCCCGTCCTGGTTGTGATCCACCGTCAGATCACGGCCACCACCGCCGAACGATTCCCAGCCCGACCAGCCACCGTTCACGGCGGTCTGGTACTGGTGCTGGAAGACATCTCCGTTGAGCGCGAAGACCTCCAGCCGGCCGTCCGGCGCCTTCTCCATCTCGATCCGGCTGTTCGCCGGACCGCCGCCCGCCGGCTCCCACTCCGACCAACCGCCGTTCGCGGCCGTCTGCCACTTGTGGAAGACCCCGACCGGACCCGAGGCGAAGACTTCGAGCCGTCCGTCTCCGTTCGCGCCGACGGCGATGTCACGACCGCCGCCACCGAACGACTCCCAGCCCGACCAGCCACCCGACGGTTGTGTCTGATAGCGGTGCTGGAACGTGTTCCCGTTGATCGCGAACATCTCCAGACGCCCATCGGCGTTCGGCCCGATCGCCAGCTCCGCGCCACCGGGGCCGCCCAGGAACTCCCACTCCGACCAGGCCCCGTTCACCGCCGTCTGCCACGCGTGGTGCACACCGTCCGCACCCGCCGCGAAGACCTCGAGACGCCCGTCCGCCGACCGCGCCGACACCACCCGGCCCGACTCCGCCGGATACACCAGCGGGGCGGGGCGGGGGCCGCTGCCGGGGAGGCAGGGCAGCTCGATGCCGCGCTGCGCGAGGTAGGGCTCGGGGTCGACGCCGTACGTGGCGGACGCGTCACCCCAGATCCGCAGATGGAGGTGCGGGCCGGTCGAGTTGCCCTCGGAGCCCATCAGGGCGATCCGCTGGCCGGCCACGACGCGGTCGCCGACGAACACGTCCCGCTGGTACATGTGCCCGTACTCGGAGATCGTTCCGTCCGGGTGCAGGATGCGGATCCACTGGCCGTACCCGGACTCGTATCCGGAGATGGTCACCTCGCCGTCGCCGACGGCGTGGATCGGGGTGCCGTAGTCGTTGGCGATGTCCACGCCGTTGTGGCCGCTGTGGTAGTGCTGCGACACCGGGCCGGCGGCCGGGCACGCGGCCGCGAAACCGGCCGCCGCGGCGAGGGGCCGGGCCTCCGGCGTCGCCGCCCCCGCCGGGGAGCCCGTCGCGAGGCCGGGCAGCAGGGCCGCCAAGGCCACGGCCGCGCCGAACACGACGCGCCGGCCGTACCGAGCGTTCCGGGCCCGTGGGGCGTGCGGGGCGCACCGGGCGCGTCGGGCGCGGGCGCGTCGGGAAAGAGCGAGTAACACCTGACGTCCCCCCCGTCACGCCTTGCGCAGGCGGCCGATGACGCCGTTGATGTCGCGCTCCAGCATGTCCCGGCGGACGTAGTGGCCGCCGGGCAGCTCGTACGACTCGTGCGGGATCCCGGCGCGGTCGAGGTGGTACTTGAACTCCCGCTGGGTCTCCAGCACCACCGACTCGTTGGCGTAGCCCTGGATGTCCTCCGGGCTGGTGCCGGCGACCAGGAAGATCCGCTTGTGCCGGTAGCTCTCGATGCGCTGGACCGGATTGTCGGCGGTGACCCGGGCCTCGTCCCAGAACGGCATGCCGTAGACGCTGCCGCCGCCCAGCTCCACCGCGGCGGAGGACACGTTGGCCCAGTGGGTGACCGCGCCGTTGTTCCAGCGCAGGCTGGCCGGGCCGGAGTGGGCGCTGACCGAGGCGAAGTGCCCGTAGTACTTGGCCGTGTACTTCAGCGCGCCGAATCCGCCCATCGAGAAACCGGACACGGCGCGGCCGTCGTACTCGGCGTACGTCCGGAAGTTCGCCTCCACCCACGGCAGCAACTGCGCGAGGTGGAAGTGCTCCCAGTTGCGGGGGCCGACGGCGGAGCTGACCGGGTTGGAGTACCAGCCGGCGCGCCCGCCGTCGGGCATCACGACGATGAGCCGCTTCCCGGCGGTCAGACCCCGGATGTCGTGGTGGGCGTCGAAGGTGATGAAGTCCTCCAGGCCGCCGTGCAGGAGGTAGAGGACCGGGTAGGTGCGACCGCTGTGGTGGTAGTCGTCCGGCAGCAGCACGTTCACGCCGGGGTTCCAGCCGATCGCGTCGGTCTGGAAGCGGTAGTACCACATCCGGTGGTCGCTCTCGTTGCGGTCGACGATGCGCAGGCCGAAGCCGTCGCCCGCCGCCGAGGCCGTCGGCGCGGAGGCGAGCACGCCCCCGGCGCCGAGGGCCGCCGCGGCGGTGAGCCCGCCGGCCGTCCTGAGGATGCTCCTGCGGGAGGGAAGGTGGTGCGCGGTCAACATGACCTCCATAGAGGGAAAGGCCGCTCGGCTGAGGGGATGGTGGGACGGCCGAGGTTCGGTCCCGGCCGCCGTGCGGCGGCCGTTCGGAAGCTAGCGACACCTCGGCCCGCGCAGAACCCGGAACCTTACGGACTGACAGGCGCGGCCCGGTTCGGTTAGAGGGGGCCGTCGGCCAGAGGGGCCGCCGGCGCGGCGCTCACGCGTTCGGGCGCGCCGTGGTGGCCCCGTGACATAGGGCGGGCGGCGTCCCCGCGCACGGCAAGCGGCGCTCGGCCCGGGAGGCGGGCTGCCGGCCGGATTTCGCCGGCCCCGAGCACCGCCGAGCCGGCCCGCCCCTCTTCTCCCTCAGACCTCGAAGAGCAGCCGCAGCGCCACCGCGCGGTAGTACCGCACGTGGTGCAGGGCGAGCCCGGCCGCGGCGTCCGCGTCGCCCGCGCCGATCGCCTCGTACAGCAGACGGTGCTCCTGCCAGAGCGGCTCCGGGTCGTCCACCTGCTGGAAGAGCCAGCGGAGCCGGCCCTCCAGGGATTCGAGGGAGGTGACGAGGAGTTCGTTGCGCGACATGCGGACGATCTGGGCGTGGAAGGCGGCGTTGGCGCGGGAGAGCCGTTCGGGGCCGCCGGCGTCGGTGGCGGCGCGGGCCTCGTCGAGCAGCCGGGCGAGGGTGGACAGCTCGGCGGGCGTGCGCCGTTCGGCGGCGCGGCGGACGGCGAGGACCTCCAGGGCCTCGCGCATGTCGAAGAGGTTCTCCACGTCCTGCCGGGACATCTCGCGGACGACGATCCGGCGCTGCGAGACGGCCTGGAGGAAGCCCTCGCCGATGAGGATGCGGATCGCCTCGCGCACGGGAACCCGGGAGACGCCGAAGTCCTCGGCGACGTCCCGCTCGACCAGCCGGTCGCCCGGCTTGAGGCGGCCGGTGATGATCCGGTCGCGCAGCCCCTCGCAGACCCGGTCGCGGAGCCAGCCTCCCGTGGGGGCGGGTGGGGCGGGGTCGGCCTCCCGTGTCCCGGTCATCTGTCCTCCCGGTGATCGCTCACCTCACGGTATGCCACCGCGCCGCGGGCTCCCCGTCACGGGAGGTGCGACGCCCGTCACGTCCGCCCGGCCTCCGGCCCACGCCCGGCCCCGCCTCCGGGTCCTCTCCCCTGACCTCCGCTCAGAAGCCGGGAGCCGGCCCCGTTTTGGATTGCCGGACGATCATCCCTACGATCCTCCGATGATCACGAGAAAACGGTTGGCGACCGGGGCCTGCGCGCTGCTCGCCGCCCTGGCCGTCGGGCTCTTCCCGACCAGTGCCGCCGCCGACGACGGACCGGCGGCCGCGGACTCCGCCAAGGAGGCCCCCAAGGTCGAGCTGGTGCTCGACGTCAGCGGCTCGATGCGGGCCCGCGACATCGACGGACAGACCCGCATGGCGGCCGCGAAGCAGGCATTCAACGAGGTCCTGGACGCGGTGCCGCAGGAGGTCCGGCTCGGCATCCGCACCCTCGGCGCGGACTACGCGGGCCAGGACCGCAAGCGCGGCTGCGAGGACACCCGGCAGCTCTATCCGGTCGGCCCGCTGGACCGTACGGAGGCCAAGACCGCCGTCGCCACGCTCGCGCCCACCGGCTGGACCCCCATCGGGCCCGCCCTGCTGGGCGCCGCCGAGGACCTCAAGGGCGGCGACGCCACCAAGCGGATCGTGCTCATCACGGACGGCGAGGACACCTGTGCCCCGCTCGACCCGTGCGAGGTGGCCCGTGACATCGCCGCCCAAGGCATCCATCTCGTTATCGACACCCTCGGGCTGGTCCCCGACGTCAAGACCCGCCGGCAGTTGATGTGCATCGCCGAGGCCACCGGTGGCACCTACACCTCCGTGCACCGCACCGAGGAGCTCTCCGGCCGGGTGCGGCAGCTCGTCGATCGCGCGGCCGACCCGGTCGTCACGCCGGTGGCCACGAACGGCGCCGAACGCTGCGCCGGCGCGCCGACGCTCCAGCCGGGTCTCTACACCGACCGGCAGGTCATCGGCCGGCACCGCTGGTACCGGGTCGACGTGCTGCCCGGCCAGGAGCTGCGCGCCTCGGTGAGCATCGCCGCCGACCGGGCCGTGAACGACGACTATGGCGTGCTGCTGCGGGCGGTCACCGTGCACGGGCGGGAGATCGTCCGCGGCTCGGAGGCGGGCGACGGGCGCACCGACGTCATCTCGACGGGTCTGCGCTATCCGAAGAAGGAGAACGACGAGGCCCTGGACGACGACACGAAGCCCGCCGCCGAGACCGTCTGCCTCCAGGTCAGCAACTCCTTCTCCGCTCCGCCGTCCGTCAAGACCACCCCCGGGATGCCGGTCGAGCTCGCGATCGACGTCGTCGACGGCCCCGATTCCGCCTCCGACGTCGCCTCCTTCGGCCTGGGTCGCGGCTGGTGGCTGCTCGGCGCCCTGGTGGTCGCCGGCTTCCTCGGCGGCCTGATCTGGGGCTGGCTGTCCCGCTGGCGCGTCGCCGTCTGGAGGACCCACTGATGCGCACCTCTTCGCAGCGGCCCCGGCTCGCCCCGGGCACCCCGCTCGCCCCGGGCACCCCGCTCGCCCCGCGCAACCCGCTCACTCCGGCCACGACCGTGCCGCAGGCGCCCTCCCCGGGCACGCCCGCGCGCGGCGCCCGCACTCCGGCCACGCCCCCACCCGGCGCGCTCATACCGGGCGCGCGGCGCGCCTTCCGCCGGGTGACCGCGGGTCTCGTGCTCGCGGGTGCCGCCCTGCTCGGCCCGGCCGCCCCGGCGGGTGTCGCCGACACGCCGGCGCCGACGCCCAGCGGCAGCGCGAGCGGCGCCGCGGCGGAGGCGGGGCCGACCGAGGCCGGCACCTCCTTCCGTACCGCCGCCTTCTTCCGGCAGGGGCAGCAGGCCACCGCGCAGGCGTCCACGGGTGACTACCTGTACTGGGTGTTCCCCGCCGACACCGGCCAGCGCCCGACGGTCACCGCGACCGTCACGCTGCCCGACAGCGCGCTGCGGCACGGCTCCTCGGCCTGGCGGATCGACGTGTACGACGGGCTGCGCAGGCGGCAGCCGTGCACGTACGGCACCCAGTCCAGGAGCGCCGCCAAGGAGGCCGCGACGGTGGAGCTGGCCTGTGCCCTGCGCCCGGTCCGGGCGGCCGCGGACACCTGGTCGAACGACCCGCTGCCGGGCGCCTACTTCGTCCGCCTCACCGTGACCGGGCTGCCCGAGGAGGACCGGGGCCAGCCGTTCTCGGCACGGGTCCGGGCGAGTTCCCACGACACGGGCGGGGCCTACGCCGCGGACGGCGCGCTCGCCGTGCCGCTGGTGCCGGGCGCCACCACGCCGGAGACGGTGGAGGCCCGGGCGCCCGAGGACGGGTGGTCCTCGGGCCGGTGGTCCGACCGCTGGGTCTGGACCGCCGCCGGCGGCGTGCTCGCCGCCCTCGCGGGCGTCGGCGGCTACGTCCTGACGCGCGGCTCCGGCCGCCCCTCACGGGTGCCGCCCGGCATCTGACCGCCCGCCGCTCCAGCCCCCCGGCCCCCGGCCCCCGGTGCCCACACCTGGGAGTCGGGAGCCGGGTCAGTGACTGCCGGGGCGGACGAGACCCGTCTCGTAGGCGTGGACGGCGGCCTGGGTGCGGTCGCGCAGGGAGAGCTTGGTGAGGATGCGGCCGACATAGGTCTTCACGGTCTGCTCGGCGACGACGAGCCGGCTCGCGATCTCCGCGTTGGACAGGCCCTGCGCGATGAGCGTCAGCACCTCCGTCTCGCGCTCCGTCAGACCGCCGACGCGGTCCATGAGCGGTGTCTTGGGAGCGGGGCTGAGCCGGGAGAACTCGGCGATCAGCCGCTTGGTGACGTTGGGCGCGAGCAGGGCGTCGCCGCGCGCCACGATCCGTACGGCCTGGGCGAGTTCCTCGGCGGAGGCGTCCTTGAGGAGGAACCCGGCGGCGCCCGCGCGCAGCGCCTCGTACACGTACTCGTCCAGGTCGAAGGTGGTGAGGACGAGGACCTTGACGGTGGAGTCGGCGGGTGCGGTGAGGACGCGGGTGGCCTCGATGCCGCCCATGCCGGGCATGCGGATGTCCATCAGGACGACGTCGGGGTGGAGTTCGGCGGCCTTGGCCAGGGCGTCGGCGCCGTCGACGGCCTGGCCGACGACCCGGATGCCGGGTTCGGCGTTCAGCAGGACGGTGAACCCCTGCCGGACCATCATCTGGTCGTCGGCGATCAGAACCCTGATGTCGTCGCTCATGAACCGTCCTTGGGGTCGAGGGGTGCGGGGAGGGTGGCGGTGATCTCCCAGCCGCCGTCGGGGGTGGGTCCGGCGGCGAGTTCGCCGCCCAGCATGGCGGTGCGCTCGCGCATGCCGAGGAGTCCGTGGCCGGGTTCCCGGCCGCCCGGTCCCACGCCACCGGAGGCACCTGAGGCTCCTGCGGGCGCGGGGCGGGTGGCCCGGGCCGGGGCCGTGTTGGTGATCCGCAGGGTCAGTCCGCCGCGGTGGTAGTGGGTCTCCACGGTGGCCCGGGTGCCGGGAGCGTGCCGCATGACGTTGCTCAGGGCCTCCTGGACGATGCGGTACGCGGAGAGTTCGGTGCCCGGCGAGAGCGGCCGGTTCTCGCCCCGGGAGGTGGCGGTCACGTCGAGACCGGCGGCGCGGACGTTGTCGAGGAGTTCCCCGAGGCGGTCGAGGGTGGGCTGCGGGGCGTGCCGTACGCCCGCGGCCGTGTCGCCCTCCGCGCCGTCGCCGCGCAGGACCCCGAGGACGCGGCGCAGTTCGGTGAGGGCGTCGACGGCGTTCTGCCGGATGCCGGCCAGGTTCTCGCGGAGCTCCGGCGACGGGTCGGTGACCAGGTGCGGGGCGACCTGGGCCTGGATGGAGATCACGGACATGTGGTGGGCGACGACGTCGTGGAGCTCGCGGGCGATCCGGCCGCGCTCCTCCAGCAGGGCGCGGCGGGCACGCTCCTCGGCGGTGAGTTCCTCCTGCTCGACGAGCCGGGTGCGCGAGACACGGGCGGCGCGCAGCGCGCAGCCGACGGCGGTCGCGGTGGCGAAGAGGACGGCGCCCTGCGGAAGGGTGATCAGGCCCGGGACGCCGTGCGGGACGACAGCGCCGACGCCGGTGAGCAGGGAGAGCCCGAGGGCGGCGACGGCGGCCGCGGGGCGCACCCGGAGGGCGAGCAGGAGCAGGACCAGGGTGTGCAGCACGATGCCCGGTACGCTCCACGGCCAGGCGAGGCCGAACACGGCCGAGGTCAGCGACGCGGTCAGGGCGAGCGTGGTGGTGGAGAGCCACAGGGCGGCGGCGGGCCTGGTGAGGGCGAGGACGGGCGCGGCGCTCTGGAGGACGACGAGCAGCGAGACGGAGCCCGTGGCGGGCTGCATGAAGCTCTCGTAGTGGTTCGCGTCCCAGAGGCCCAAAAGGACGCAGAGCAGGACGATGTGGCCGTGGGCGAGCCGGCCGAGATGGCGGTGGCGCGGCAGCGGGTCGCGGCGGCCCGGGCTGAGGTCGGCCCGCAGGACGGCCGGTGCGGTCCGCAGGATGCCCGGGGCCGCGCGCAGGACGCTTGCCCACCGTGCCGTGTCCCCCACCGTGTCCCCCACCGTGTTCCCGTGACTGTCCGCGTCGTCCGCGCCCCATGATCGTCCGCCCTGCCCCAGCCTAGGCACGTCGTGCCTCCTTCCTCGCGCGGGGCCTCGCCTGCGGTACGCGGGCCGCGCGGGTGGTGCGTTCGTACGTGCGGAAGACGGCGCCGCAGATCAGCAGCGCGACGGCGAAGAGCGGGAGCAGGCCGAGCCGGGCGAGGACCCAGGTGGCGCCGTCGGGGACGGTGTGGAGTCCGGCGAGCGGGCCGTGGCCGAGGAGGTCCGCCGTGAAAAGGGCGCCGGCGGTGACGGCGATCATCGCGGTCTGGTGCCAGAGGAAGACGGTCATGGCGCAGAGGTTCAGCAGGGCCACCGCCGCCCAGGCGACGGGCCGGCGCAGGGCGCGGCGGAGCGGTCCGAGGAGCAGGATCGCTCCGCCGGACTGGGCGAGGCCGAAGGTGACGGCGGCGAGGGTGGGCGGGTTGAGGTTGGAGACGGGGGCGCCGGGCACGCCGACCATGGAGCCGGGGTAGCCGGCGAAGGCCACCAGGAGGCCGGTCGCGGCGGCCCCGCCGAGCAGCAGGCCCCAGGCGGCGGCCGGGGTGAACGGGCCGCGGCGGGCGAGGAGGGCGCCGAGGCAGTACGGGACGAGCCAGCCGGCCGGCAGGTTGAGCCAGCCGGTCCACGCGGGGCCGTCGAAGCCGAAGCGGAGCAGGTCGACGTGGAGGACGACGGTGAGCGGCCACAGCGGGTGGACGCGGGCGACGAGCGGGGTGGCGGCCGTGAGGGCGGCGAGGACGAGCAGGAACCACAGCGGGGACAGCACGAGGGTGCCGAGCGTGTGGAGGGTCTGCCAGGGCACTCCGCAGGCGAGCAGGACGGCCGTCGCGGTGAGCCAGACCGCGAGCAGCGGGACGACCGGGCGGAAGAGCCGGGAGAGGCGGCCGGCGATCCACCGGCGGTGGCTCTCGCCGCGGGCGCGGGCGGCGGTGTGGCCGCGGGCGGCGACGTGGCCGCCGACGAGGAAGAAGACCGCGAGGGTCTGGAACACCCAGGAGACCGGGGTGAACGCGGGCAGGTGGCGCAGCGGGCTCTCGGTGCGCAGGGTGCCGCTGTCGGCGACGAGGGCGGTGACGAGCCAGTGGCCGAGGACCACGCCGAGGATGGCGAGGGCGCGCAGGGCGTCGAGGGCGCGGTCGCGTCCGGGCGGGGTGGCGTCGGCTGTCCGGCCGGCCGTGCGGGTGAGGAGCTCACGCATGGGACGGCTCCCTTCCGGCGGTGATCGCGGCCAGGTTCCGCAGCGATACGGAGCCGGGGGCGAGGTAGTCGCTGTGTCCGCCGTCGCCCGCGGCGAAGACGCGGGCACCGAAGGCCGGGTCCACGGGATCGGTGCCGAAGCCGAGTTCGGTGCCGGAGAGGAGCGGTACGCGGGTGTGGGGGACGTCGCCGACCCAGTCGCCGGTGGCCCGGCCGGCCCAGACGGTGGCCCGGGTGCGCAGGTCGGCGGCGCCGTCGAAGCCGGTGCCGGGGCTGCCGTAGAGGACGACGGAGGCGACGGGCAGGCCGGCCGCCGCGCGGGCGCACACCACGGAGCCGTAGGAGTGGCCGAGGAGGGTGATCCGGGCGGCGGGTCTGATCCGGGCCAATTCCTCGACGAGCGCGCGGAGTCGGGGAGCGGCCTGCTCGGCGCGGCCGGGGGTGAGGGAGGCGGCGCTGCCGGTGGCGGGCGTGCGGTAGCCGAGCCAGGCGACGACGGCGATCCGGCCGCCGCCGGTCTGGTGCCGGACGGTGTCGTGGAGGGCGGTCGCGCCGCGGTGGAAGCGGTCGTAGGCGTCGAGTCCGGTGTCGGCGCCGGGGACGAGGACCGCGATCAGGTCGGCGCGGGCCAGGTCGCCGACGACCTCGGCGCTCCGGCCGCCGTCGCGCCCGTCGAAGGAGAGGAAGCGGCGCTCCGGGGCCGCCATCCGGTGCAGCGAGGCGGCCCGGCGGTGTGCCCCGTGGGTCTCCGCCGTCCGCGCGGCGGCCCGCACCTCGGCCCGGCCGGCCGCGTACCGTGCCGTCAGTTCCGCGCCGAGTGCCGTGGGTTCGGTGGCGGTCAGCGGCGCGGTGGCCGCCGGCGCGGGCGCGGGGACGTCGGCGGGCCGGGCGGCCCCGGCGAGCGGGACCGTCACGGCGGCGGTGACGAGCGCGGCGAGCAGGGTGCGGCGGAAGCGGGCGAGGGAGGGTGCGCGGCGGTCGCCGCGCGGCTGGGGCGCCATGGGGGTCCTTCCGTACGGTGTTTCGTTCCGCTCCGGAAGGTATGAAGCGCCCGGTGTGGTCGGCGTCCCGCCGGGGAGCCAACCCCGGCGGTAGCTCTCAGGTATGACGGGTAGCCGGCACGGCTCTCCTTCCGTCGCGGGCGGAAGGATCGGCCGGCCGGGTCCGCTCGGCGCGGACGGTCCACCGGCCGTCGGCCCGGGCGAGCGTGAGCGGCATCCCGAAGCAGGCGCCGACCAGGTCGCCGGACAGGACCTCGCCCACCGGTCCCCGGGCGAGGGCCCGGCCGTCGCGGAGCAGCAGCGCGTGGCTGGTGGCGGTGGGCAGCTCCTCCAGGTGGTGGGTGACCAGGACGGTCGCGAGCTCCGGGTGGGCGGCGGCGAGCTTGTCCAGAGCGGTCAGGAGGTGCTCGCGGCCCGGCAGGTCGAGACCGGTCGCGGGCTCGTCGAGGAGCAGCAGTCGGGGTGCGGGCATCAGGGCGCGGGCGATCAGGGCCCGGCCCCGCTCCCCCTGCGACAGGGTCGGCCAGCGGGCCTCGCTCCGGGCGGTCAGCCCCAGGGTGGCGATCAGCTCGTCGGCGCGCTCCCGGTCCCGCCGGGTCGGTTCCCAACGAGGCGGACGTTCCAACGAGTTGGTGAGGCCCGTGAGGACGACGTCGTACAGCCGGGGTGCCGAGCGCAGGGGGTGGCGGGGGTTCACATGGCCGATGTGGGCGCGCAGGCCGCGCAGGTCGGTGCGCCCGAGCCGGTGGCCGAGCACCTCCACCCGCCCGTGGGTGGGGTGGAGGTGGGCGCCGAGGAGGCTCAGGAGGGTGGTCTTGCCGGCGCCGTTCGGGCCCAGGAGGGCCCAGTGTTCGCCGGGGTGGACGGTGAGCGAGACGTCGGCGAGGAGGGCGTTGCCGTCGCGGACGACGTGGACCGCGTCCGCGGTGAGGACGGGCTGGTTCATGGGGCCGGCGTCCCCTCGGGGTGGGCCTGGGCGCGGTTGACGGCCGACAGGACGGCGCGGACGGAGGCGGTGAGGATGGAGGTGTCGCGGCCCGCGCCCCATACCGTACGTCGGCCGACCCGGCACTCGACGTAGGCGACGGCCTCGCCGGCGGCACCGGGGCCGGTGGCGTGTTCGGTGAAGTCGAGGATGTCGACGGTGATTCCGGCCCGGCCGAGGGCGTCGGCGCAGGCGGAGAGCGGCCCGTTGCCGTGCCCCCGGTAGGCGGCGGTGCGTCCGCCGGTGGTCAGGAGACAGTCGAAGCGGTGGACCGTGCCGTCCGCTTCGATGCGGTTCGCTTCGATGTCGTCCGCTTCGGTGCCGTCCGCTTCGATGCGGTTCGCTTCGATGTCGTCCGCTTCGGTGCCGTCCGCTTCGATGCGGTTCGCTTCGGTGCCGTTTGCCGCTTCGGGGGCCGTGCTCCATTCCGCCATGCGTACCGGTCCCTCGCCCTGTCCCGGGGCGAGGTAGGCGGCGTGGAACAGCGCGTGCAGTTCGTCGGGCGTCGCTTCCCGGCCATGGGCGTCGGTGGCCTCCTGGACGAGGGCCGAGAACTCGCGGCGCAGGCGTTCGGGAAGGTCGAGGCCGTGGTGGGCGCGCAGGAGGTGGGCGACACCTCCCTTGCCGGACTGGGAGTTGACCCGGATGACGGCCTCGTAGCCGCGGCCGATGTCGGCGGGGTCGATGGGCAGGTAGGGCACGTTCCAGGGGGCCAGCGCGGGGTCGAGTCCGGCGTCGGCGGCGGTCTCGGCGTGCCGGGCGAGGCCCTTGCTGATGGCGTCCTGGTGCGTGCCGGAGAACGCGGTGTGGACGAGGTCGCCCGCGTAGGGGTGGCGGGGGTGCACGGGCAGCCGGTTGCATTCCTCGACGACCGCCCGGACGGCGTCGATGTCGGTCAGGTCGAGCATGGGGTCGACGCCCTGGACGTAGAGGTTGAGGGCCAGGGTCACCAGGTCGACGTTGCCGGTTCGTTCGCCGTTGCCGAAGAGGCAGCCCTCGACGCGCTGGGCGCCGGCGAGGACGGCGAGTTCGGCGCAGGCGACGCCGGTGCCGCGGTCGTTGTGCGGGTGGACGGAGAGGATGACGCTGTCGCGGCGGGCGAGGTGGCGGTGCATGTACTCGATCTGGTCGGCGTACACGTTCGGCGTGGAGATCTCGACCGTGGCGGGCAGGTTGTGGGTGACGGGCCGGTCGGGGCTCGCGTCCCACAGCTCGGTCAAGGCGTCGCACAGCTCCAGGACGAAGTCCGGTTCGGTGAGGTTGAAGGTCTCCGGCGCGAACTGGAAGCGGATGTGGCTGTCGGGCCGGGCGTCGGCGAGCCGCGCCATGAGGGTGGCGGCGTCCTCGACGGCGGCCCGCACCTGGGCGCGGTCGCGGCCGAGGACGGTGTCGCGCCAGACGGGCGAGGTCGGGATGTAGAGGTGGACGACCGCCTTCGGCAGTCCGTCGAGGGAGGCGAAGGTCCGCTCGATGAGATCGGCGCGGGCGGGGGTGAAGACGACGGGGGTGACGTCCTCGGGGACGGCGCCCGAGCGGGTCAGCTCGGCGAGGTGGCGGACGAAGTCGAAGTCGGTGCGGCTGGCGGAGGGGTAGCCGACCTCGATCTCCTTGAACCCGGTCCGTACGAGCAGGTCGAAGAAGCGGCGCTTGCGGGCGGTGTCCATGGGTTCGGCGAGGGCCTGGTTGCCGTCGCGCAGGTCGACGGGGACCCAGAGCGGCGCCTTCTCGATGCGGGCGGCCGGCCAGCGGCGCTCGCGCGGCTCGGGTACGTGCACCCGGTCCTGGTAGGGGCGGTAGCGGTGGTACGGCATGGGGCCGGGGCGCTGTGGGTTCCAGGGGTACGCGGTGGTCATGGTGCGAGGGCTCCTTCTGGGGGCTGCTGGTCGGGGCGACCGGCGGCACAACGGGCTCCCGCGGCGGGGTGCCGGTCGCGTCAGGCCCCGCCGCGGCACCCGAGAAGGAGCAGTCCGCGAACGATCATGACCGGCAGCCTAACCACTCCTCAGCTCCTCAGACAAGTACTCCTCAGACAAGTTCAGGGGTTAGTTTCTCTCCGAGGGATTCTCGCGATCCGGGTCTTCGACGATGTCGACGATCCGGACCGTCGGCGAGGATCCGGAACCTCAGCGAGCCGGAGAACGACCGGAGAATCGGGTGACTCCCATGCCCCTCGGTGCCCTGCGCCCCAGCCCCCTCGTCGAGCAGGCGGCCGAGCGACTGCGCGAGCAGATCACCGCCGGCCACTGGCCCGTCGGCACCCGGCTGCCCGGCGAGACCACCCTCGCGAAGGAACTGGGTGTCGGGCGCTCCACCGTCCGCGAGGCGCTGCGCGCCCTGGCCGGCGCCGGGCTCGTGCAGCCGCGTCAGGGCGCCGGGGTCTTCGTGACGGCGACCCGGCCGGTGGAGGACTGGCCGACCCGGCTGCGGAGGGCCGCGGTCACGGACGTCTACGAGGTGCGGATGCTGGTGGAGGTGCAGGCGGCGCGGCTCGCCGCGCTGCGCCGTACGGACGCCGACATCGACGCGATGCGGGACGCGCTGGCCGGGCGGCGCGCGGCGGCGGACGGCGACGACGCGGCCTTCGTCGACGCCGACATCCGGCTGCACTCCACCGTGGTGGCGGCCGCTCACAACCCCGTGCTCACCGACCTGTTCGCCGAGTTCGCGCCCGCGCTGCGGCAGGGTCTGGTCGACCTGCTCGACCTGCTCGCGCTGCGCGCCGAGGACCCGCGCACCGGCGAGGAGTCGCACGCCGCGCTGGTCGCGGCGGTGGAGGCGGGCGACGCGGAGGAGGCCGCCCGGCTCGCGAGCCGGGAACTGGAGGGCACGCTCGCCCTCCTGCTCTCCCCCGGCCGCGCCGGCTGACCTGGCCTCGTACGGCTTCGGGGCCCGCCGCGGTCTCCGGCCGACCGGGCGCGTTCAGCCCAGGTGCAGCGGGAGCCGCAGGCCCGTGCCGGTCAGCGCGGCCCGCTCGGCGCCGGTCGGGGCGCGCCGCCCCGTCCCGACGAGCAGCGCGTCCCGGTCGGGCATCCCCTCGGGGAACGCGGCACCGGCGATCTCCTCCAGCAGGCGGCGGGCCGCGGCGAGGCTGTCGGAGCGGGGCTGCGCCGCGTGCGGCAGGTGGGCGCCGAGATCGAGGTGGTGCAGGGTCCACTCCAGGACGTACGCGGACAGGTAGTCGCCCGCGGTGAGCACCTGGCCTCGGGTGGCGACCCGGAGCGCGGGGTCGGCGAGCCCGGCGGCCCGCCCGGCGGCGGAGCCGACGTCGTCGAGGTGGAAGAGCAGCAGCCGGGGGTCCTGGTAGGCGGCGGCCAGCCGGACGGTGAGGGCGTCGAGCGGGTCCTCACCGGTCGGCGCGGTGTCGGAGACCTCCCAGTAGGTGGCCGCGTCGCGGGTGGGTTCCGTGTCGGCGGGCGTCGCGAGGGTGATGAGGACGTCCTGGGCGTCGATGACGAGATGGCACACCAGGTCGCGTACCAGCCAGCCGGTGCAGCCGGAGGGCCGGGTGAAGTCCTCGTCGGCGAGTGCGGCGACGGCGGAGCGCAGGGCCGCCCACGAACGGGAGAAGTCGTCCACGGCCGCACGCTACCAGCGGCCGGCGCCCGCACACGGCCCCGCGCCACACCGCCCGCGCCGTGCTGTGCCGCGCCGTGCCGCTCGACCGCCCCGCACCGTCCGCGCGGCGCCGCCCGCGCCCGGCGGCTACCGCTTCCGCTCGTAACGCATCATCACCACGCCGTTCCCGAAGGTGCGGGACCGTTCGAGGCGCAGGACGGTGGCGGGGTGGTCGAGCGGCCGGAAGAGCGGGGTGCCGCGGCCGACGACGACCGGGTGGACGTAGATCTGGTAGGCGTCGATCAGGTCCTGTTCGCGGAAGGCGGCGGTGAGTGCCGCTCCGCTGAGGGTGAGGTCGCCGTCGGCGGCCTCGGCGAGGGCCCGGACCTCGGCCGGGTCCACGCGGGGCACGACGGTGGTGTTCCAGCCGGCCTCCCGCAGGGTGGTGGAGTAGACCGTCTTCGGCATGGTGCGCCAGATCCGGGCGAATGCGCGGGTCGCGGGGGTGCTGTCGGGGTCCTCGTCCGCTGTCGGCCAGAAGTCGGCCATCAGTTGATGAGTACGCCGTCCGCTGAGGAAGCGGCCCATGGAGGCGAGTTCCTCGTTGAAATGGAGGTGCAGGTCCTCGTCGACCTGGTGCCAGCCGATGTCGTGGTCCTCACCCTCGATGTAGCCGTCGAGGGAGACCCCGGCGAACAGGACGATCTTTCCGGGCATGGGCGGCACGCTCCCTCTCGTCGGCGGAGGCCGCTGCGGTGCGAGGGAGCGTCCCGGCTCACACCATGCGGCGGGCGCCCTCCTTGATGGCCTCACGGATACGGTTATAGGTCCCGCAGCGGCAGATGTTGCGGATCTGGTCGAGATCGGTCTCGTCGATCTCCCGTCCGGCCTCATGGGCGCGTCGTACGGCCGCCACGGCGGTCATGATCTGGCCCGGCTGGCAGTAGCCGCACTGGGCGACGTCGATGTCGAGCCATGCCTCCTGCATCGGGTGCAGTTCCCTGCCGACGGTGGCGGGCAGTCCCTCGATGGTGGTGACCTCGTCGTCGGCGGCGAGGTCCTCGACCGGGACGGAGCAGGGGGTGAAGGCCCTGCCGTTGAGGTGGCTCGTACACGCCTGGCAGACGCCCACGCCGCAGCCGTACTTGGGGCCGGTGACGCCGAGGACGTCCCGGAGCACCCAGAGCAGCCGGACGTCGCCCTCGACCTCGGCGGTGACGGCCTTGCCGTTGAGGATGAAGGTGTGCTGGGGCACGGTGGCTCCTTGTTCTCGATGCGGGGCGAGGTGGCGGGGTGGCGCGGGTGCGCGCTCAGAGGGCGCGGTCGCGGCCGTCGGTCGGGGAGGCGGGGATCGGGGGCACGGTGGGGGCCGGTGTGAAGGACAGCGGCGCGCCGTGGTTGACCGGGAAGACGGTCGGCATGGCGCCGGTGGCCCGTCCGTAGGCGCAGGCGACGGCGGCGCTCGCGGCGGCGACGGCGAGTTCGCCGGCCCCGCCGGGCTCGTCGCCGGTGGACGGCATGACGACGATCTCCAGCTCGGGCGGGGTGTTCCACTGCCGGGTGTAGAAGTAGTTGTCCCAGCTACTCTCGAGGAAGCGGCCGTCCTGCAGGTGCAGGCTGGAGGTGAGGGTGAGGGCGATGCCGTCGATGATGCCGCCCATCATCTGGGCCTCCAGGCCGCGCGGGTTGACGGCGAGGCCGACGTCGACGGCGCAGACGACCTTGGTGACGCGCGGCCCCGTATAGGCGTCGCGGATCTTCCTGCCGGTCGTCTCGGGGCGGCAGTCGATCTCGGCGAGGACGGCGACGACGGAGTGGTACTCGGGGTGGACGGCGATGCCCTGCGCGGTGCCGGCCGCCATCGGCCTCCCCCAGCGGCCGATCTCGGCGACCTTGTCGAGGACGGCGCGGGCCCGGTCGTCCTTGAGGAAGCGGCGGCGGAAGGCGAGCGCGTCCTGCCCCATGCGCCTGGCCAGTTCGTCGACGACCAGTTCCTGGGCGCAGCGCACGTTGGGCGAGTAGATGTTGCGCATGGAGCCGGTGTTGAAGCCGTGGTCCACCTCGTTCAGGAGCTGGGTGGTCACCCCGAAGTGGTAGGGGCTGGACTGGGTGAGCTGGAACATGGTCTCGGAGAAGGTGAGGTCCGCGACGGGCAGTTTCGCCGCCTCCGAGGTGATGATCTCGCCGACGCCGTGGCCGAAGTCGGTGGCGACGGACGTGTGCCGTTGCTCGTACGTGAGGACCTCGCCGAGCGCGTACGTGGCGCGGACCCGGGAGGTCGCCATCGGGTGCGTACGGCCCTGGCGGAAGTCGTCGGTGCGATGCCACATGAGCCGGACGGGCTTGCCCATCGCCCGGGAGATCTCGGCCGCCTCGCCGGCGGCGTCGTGGAACAGCTTGCGGCCGAACGAGCCGCCGCCCTCCGTGACGTGCACCTTCACGGCGCTCACCGGAAGGCCGAGCTGGAGCGCGATCTTCTCCTGGGCGACGATCGGGGACTTGAGGCTGGCCCAGATCTCGGCGGATCCGGGGCGCACGTCGGCGACGGCGCAGTTGGTCTCCAGGGCGCTGTTGCTCGCGAAGTGGAAGGTGAAGCGGGCGTCGACGGCCTTGGTGAGGAGGTCGAGCGGCGGTACGACGAGGGGGAGTTCGGCGCGGCGCAGCTTCTGCAGCACGGTCGCGTCGGAGGCGCCTTCGGCGGTGCCGGGTCCCCAGGTGACCTTCAGGGCGCGGACGGCGTCGACGCACTGGCCGAAGGTGCGGCCGCGGACGGCGACGCCGGTGGAGACGGTGACGACGTCGGTGATGCCGGGCATGGCCGCGACCTCGGAGAGGTTCTCGACGGAGCGCACGGTGCCGTTGATCGTCGGCGGGCGGCACACCATGGTCGGCAGCGCGCCGGGGACCTGGACGTCCAAGGCGAACCTCTTGCGTCCGGTGACGGCGTCGAGGGCGTCGATACGGCGCTGGGCGGTGCCGATGAGCCGGAAGCGGCCGGGGTCCTTGAGGGTGACGGAGACCTGGGTGTCGGTGACCGCGGCCGCCTTGACGGCGAGTTCGCCGTAGGTGAGGCGGGCGCCGGTCGCGGAGGTGACGACGCCCGCCTCGGTGCTGAGGGTGTCGACGGCGGCGCCGAGTTGCAGGGCGGCGGCGCGCAGCAGCCGGCCCCGGGCGACGGCGGCGGCGACCCGGACGGGCGTGAAGGTGGAGATGGTGGTGTTGGAACCGCCGGTGAGCTGGTTGAAGAGCAGTTCGGGGCGGGCGTCGGCGAGGGTGACCCTGACGCGGTCGAGGGGGAGGTCGAGCTCCTCGGCGATGATCATCGCGGTGGAGGTGGTGATGCCCTGGCCGACTTCGGCGCGGGGCAGCGCGAAGTGGGCGGTGCCGTCGGGGTCGAGGCGGATGGTGATGAGGTTCGCCGTGGGCAGGGCGGCGACGGTGAGCAGGTCGTTGAGGTCGAGGATCTCGGCGGGGCCGGGCAGCGACGGGACGACGCCCGGGGCCGCGGCGGGGACGGCGGCGGCCGCGGGTGCGGGCGCGAGGGCGTCCTCGCCGATCCGGGCGGCGACGGTGAGGGTCGGCGCCGCCAGCACGTAACCGAGGAACCGGCGCCGGCCGATGCCGCGCGGTGGTGTGGGGGCCTCCGGCGCGGGAGGGGCGGCGGATGGGGTGGGCGCGGGAGGCGCGGCGGGTGCGGCGGGTGCGGCGGGGTCCTGGGCTTCCATGGGCATGGCCCTTTCGACGGCGGGTTCGGGGTGGTCCTCGGCGGCGGCCGGGGGGGTGGAACGAGGCGGGGCCGAGGTGTGGCCGTGGTGTGTCCGTGGTGTGGCCAGTGGATCATCACCCGAACGGACCCGCGCCGGGGCGGAAACGGCGTAGCTTTCACGCCGATCCCGCCGGGTCCTCATGTCACCGGGAATGGCCGCGGGCCACGGGCGGTTGGGCAGAGGCGTGACGGCGGTGCGCACCGCTCGCTCGCAGGCTCGGACTCAGGACGTTCCCCATGCGGAAGGCACGACCATGAAGATCGGCATCATCGGCGCAGGCAACATCGGCGGCAACCTCACCCGTCGTCTCACGAAGCTCGGGCACGAGGTCTCCGTCGCCAACTCGCGGGGCCCGCACACGCTCACGGCCCTGGCCGAGGAGACCGGTGCGACGCCGGTCGCGGTCACGGAGGCCGCGCGGGGCGCGGAGGTGGTGGTCGTGACGGTCCCGCTCAAGGCCGTCCCCGACCTGCCGGCCGGCCTCTTCGACGGGGCGGCGGAGGGCTTCGTCGTCATCGACACCGGCAACTACTACCCGCGGGAGCGCGACGGCCGCATCGCCGCCATCGAGGACGAGGGCCTGACCGAGAGCCGCTGGACCGAGCGGCAGATCGGCCACCCCGTGGTCAAGGCGTTCAACGGCACCTACGCGGAGGACATCATCGACCGCCCCCGCCCGGCCGGTGACCCCGAGCGGATCGCCCTGCCGGTCGCGGGCGACGACGAGGTGGCGAAGAAGACGGTGCGCGCCCTCATCGACGAGCTCGGCTTCGACACGGTCGACGCGGGCGGCATCGACGACTCCTGGCGCCAGCAGCCCGACACCCCCGTCTACGGCCTGCGGGCGGGCGTGGAAGCGGTCCGCAAGGCCCTCGCCGACGCCTCCCCGGAACGCCCGGCGGCCTTCCGCGGCTGAGCCCCGGGGGGGCTGCCCCGGAAGGCGGCGGCTCGGATTGAGGCGGGTGTCAGGACGCCTGGAGGGCGGGGCCGGTCTCGCAGGGCCGTCGGAGGCCGGGGTCGTAGGGCTGTCCAGGGGCGGGGTCGTAGGGCTGTCCGGGGTGGGCGCCGACACCGGCCGTCCCGCCACGGCGTCCCGTACGGACCACCGACCGGACCACCGACGGTCCCGGTGACCGGCGCGGCGAACCGTACGGACCACGGACCCACCTGCAGTCCCCGCCGCACGGACCACGGGCGAGCCTCCGCCGACCGGAGCACCGACCGGACCACCGGCGGCCCCCGCCGACCGGACCGCCGGCGGCCCCCGCCGACCGGACCGCCGACGGGCCCGGCGAACGGCGCGGCGGACCGTTACGGACCGCCGACGGGCCCGGCAGACGGCGCGGCGGACCGTACGGGGGCGGCGACCCGGTCGGCCGTACGACGGCGCTCCGGACACGCGGTCACCCGGTCACCCGGTCACCCGGTCAACTGGGAAACCGGTCAGCCAGCCAGCGAGACGGGGAGTCACTGCCCGGCCACGGTCGCGGGCACGCCGTGCGTGCGCAACGCGCGCGCCAGCCGTTCCATTTCGGGCAGCGTCCCCGAGCACTTCCCGTCCAGGACCCGACGCGCCATCAGCTTGGCGGCCGCCAGGTCGAGCCCGAGCTCCGCCCGCACCACCCGCAGCACGGCGACCGCGCTCGCCCCGGGGCCGCTCACCCGAAGCGCCGTGGCGCCGTGCCGGGCCAACAACTGAGCCCGCCGCTCGGGAGGCAGGTCGCCACCGCAGACGGCGAGCTCGAAGCCGCAGGCCCAGCAGACGAGTTCGACGTCCCAGCGCAGTCGGCGACCGACGAGCGCCTGCACGCCGTGACATTCCAGCTCGGCGCCGCATTCTCCGCACGGAGCCGCGTAGGTGACGGACGCGTACACCGCCTCTTCCATCTCCCCCACTCCCCGCTCCCCCGCCGCTCCCCGGCGTTCCCCGCCCCGGCGTCGGCCGTCCGGTCGCCGGTCGCCGGTCGCCGGCCGCCGGGCCTCGGTCAGGCTGTCACGCCGTGACCGGTCGCGCACCTCTCGCCGCGCCTACCGGTACACATCGGCGCGACGCGCCGAACGGTCCCAGACGCCCCGGGCCGTGGCGACGGCCCGGCCGCCGCAGTCGCCTAGCTGGGTACGGGAGAGCTTGGCCCGCTGACCGCCGCTCGCGATGAGCGCGTTGACGGACGCCATCGGGTCTCCGCCCACCGAGCGCGCGAGCAGCGCGCCGACCACGACCGGCAGCAGCGCCACGGCGAGGGCCGAACCGGTGGCGGTGGCCGTGGCGGTGACGTGGCGGAGGGGACGGGCGGTGGTGCGCGGGGCGTCGTCGGTCATGACGCCAGTTCATCAACGGCACCGGGGCCGGGACATCGGACGAGGTACTCAGTCCACCGCACACCGGGTACTCAGTGCCGCCCGTGCGCCGTACGCCCGCAAGAGCCGTACGGAACGCGGGGCGGCCGGGGCGGGCCGAGTCGTCGAGTCCGGCGAACCGGCCTCGCGGAAACGGTTCTTCAGCCACCCTCGGAGCAGTGACAGCGCACACCAGGACGTGGCTGCGACGGATCGTGGAGGCGGGACGACTGTGACGAAGGTGACGCACCCCACCGGCCATCGGACAGGGCTCCGGCCCCGGGTCCTGGTGGTCCAGCACGAGGCCGGCGCCGGGCCGGGGCTCGTCGGCGAACGGCTGCGCGCGGCCGGGCTCGACCCGCGGGTGCGCCACCCGTGGCGGGGCGAGGCTCTGCCCGCGTCCCTGGACGGCTGGGCGGGACTGCTCGTCCTGGGCGGCTCGGCCAACTGCGAGGACGACACCGCCGCTCCGTGGCTGCCACGGGTCAGGGCGCTGGTACGGGAGGCCGTCGAGGCCCGCGTCCCGCTCCTCGGCATCTGCCTGGGCGGCCAGATCATGGCGCACGCGCTCGGCGGGCGGGTCACGCCCCGCCGCCAGGGGCCCGAGCTCGGTGTCGTGCCGCTGCGCCGGCTGCCCGGCGCCGAGGACGATCCGCTGCTCGGCGCGGTGCCCGAGGGGGCGCCGGCCGCCCAGTGGCACTGGGACGACGTGGAACGGCTGCCGCCCGGGGCGGTGCCGCTGCTGGCCGGTGACGACTGCCCGTACCAGG
This sequence comes from Streptomyces sp. NPDC006339, assembly GCF_040612775.1. Taxonomy (NCBI): domain Bacteria; kingdom Bacillati; phylum Actinomycetota; class Actinomycetes; order Kitasatosporales; family Streptomycetaceae; genus Streptomyces; species Streptomyces sp. NPDC006339. Next base: position 5,243 of record NZ_JBEXQW010000033.1, on the reverse strand, counting down.
CATTCCGGATCGGCCCGTGCGCGTGGGGCCTGCAGTTCCACCCGGAGGCGCTCTCCGGCACGGTCGCCGACTGGGCCGCCGCCGACGGTCCGCAGGTGCGCGCGGAGGGCCGAGACCCGGTCGGCGCGGTGACCTCCCTGCGGGAGGCGGAGCCGCTGCTGCGGACGGTGTGGGGGGCGATGGCCGAGCGATGGGCGGCCGTCGTGCGGGAGGGCGCGCCCGTGCGGGCGGCCGCCGGGCGGGAGTGATGGGATGGGCCGTGCGGACGCGCTCGCGTCCGCACGCCGTCCCGCAGCGAGGAGCAGTGCCGTCATGGCCGACTACCGGATCGAGACCGTTCGCACCGGATACCGCACCTGGACCGCCCGCAACGACCGCGGCGCGGAGGTGCGGATCGCGGCCGAGGACGACGCGGCGGCCCAGCCGTCGTTCACGCCCGTCGAGTTGCTGCTCGCGGCGATGGGCGGCTGCGGCGGGCTGGTCATCGACCGCACGGCGCGGGCCGTCGACCACGACGACCTGCGGATCGTGGTGGAGGGCGTGTCGGGTCCCGAGGACGACGGCAGGATCGGGCGGATCAGGGTGAGTTACGAGTTCGAGCTGCCGGACAACAACCCGCGGGCGGCCGACGTGTTCGCCCGCGGGGTGCGGCTCACGCACGAGAAGTACTGCACGGTGAGCCGCACCGTGGAGCACGGCGCGGAGGTCGAGGCGCTGCTGCCGGACGGGTCGACCGGCTTCCGCGCGGGCTGAACGGCCCGGCCGCTCCTGTGCCCCGGCGGGCGGCAGGCGGGGCGGCCGCTCCCGTGCCCCGGCGAGTGGCGGGCGGCGGGCGGCGGGCGTGGCGACCCTGCCCCTGCCCCGCCCGCCCTGTCCTGTCGACCGGTCCGGTCCTGCCCTGCCGACCGGTCCGGCGCTACTCCTCGATGGCGCCGCCGATGCCGCGCAGGTGCTGCCGGAAGGTGTACTCCGGGTCCTCGGCCCGCCGTCGGAGGTACGCGTCGAAGCGGGTCTGCTCGCGCAGGGTCTCCCCGGCCCGGATCCGCCGGGCCTGGTTCCGCTCGGTGCGGAAAATGGTCTCGGCGGTGTCGAGTACGGTGTCGACGCGGTCGGCCGCCACGAACAGCACACCGTCGTCGTCGGCGAAGACGACGTCGTCGGCGCCGACCGTGTGCGCGCCGAAGCGGGCGGTGCGCAGGGCCTCCGGCCCGCGCGGGTCGAGGCGTACGGGTCCGGGGGCGTGGGCCCCGTAGGAGAAGACCGGCAGGTCGATCTCGCGCAGGTCGGCGGTGTCGCGGTGCAGGCCCCAGACGACGACGCCCGCGAGACCGGCCGCCTGGGCCTCCAGGACGGCGAGGTCACCGACGCATGCCTCGTCCTCGCGGCCGTCGTTGTCGATGACGAGTACGTCGCCGGGGGTGGCGTGGGTGGTGAATGCCTCCAGGAAGACGTCGACGCTGCCGTAGTGCCGGACGGGGAGTGCCCGTCCGGCGACGCGGTGGCCGGGGACCACCGGCCGGACGCCGGCGGGTGCGGCCCGTAGCGGTACCCGGAGCCGTACGCAGGCATCGGCGACCAGCGGGGTGGAGAGTTCGGCGAACCTCTTGTGCATGGGGCGACGGTCCCTTCGGCGGATGCGCGGTGGACGGGCGGCAGGCGGCAGGCGCCCGGCGGATGCGCAGCAGGTCAGGCGCACGGGGCGTGCGCGGCCTGTTCGAGGCTAGCCCGCTCGGAGCGCGGGAAAAGGGCCAATGCGCAGGGGTTGGCCCGCGCGACGGCGCCGGGGTGCGGGATACGTTCCGCTCGGCAGGGAGAGGAAAGAACCCTCCGGGACCGTGAAGGGGACGAACCGTGATCGTGATCGCGCACCTCAGTGACATCCACGTCGACGACTCGCCGCGCAGCAGGGAGCGGACGAAGGCCACCATGGGCTTCCTGGACTCGCTCCCGTACGACTTCGACGCGGTGATCGTCACGGGCGATCTGGCCGACCACGGCGCGGAGTCGGAGTACGTGTGGATCCGCGAGAACGTCCTGTCCACCCGGCATCCCGTGCTCACCTGTCCGGGCAACCACGACCGCAGGGACGTCTTCCGCCGGGTACTGCTCGGCGCGGAACCTCCGGCTCCTGAGGCACCGGTGAACCAGGTGCTGCGCCGCGACGGTTTCGTCCTGGCGCTGTGCGACTCGTCGATACCGGGCAAGGACGAGGGCTTCCTGGAGGACGAGACGCTGACCTGGCTGGAGGAGGAACTGGCTCGGACACCGGAGGGCACGCCGGTCTTCGTGGGCTTCCACCACCCGCCGGCGACGCTCGGCATGCCCTATGTGGACGGCCTCCGGCAGTTCGGCGAGGACCGCCTCGCCGCCCTGACCCGCCGGTACCCCTCCGTCATCGCCTTCCTCTGCGGCCACTCCCACACCGCCGCCGCCACCACGTTCGCCGGCCGCCCGCTCCTCGTGGCGCCGGGCGTGGTGTCGACGTCGAAGCTGCCGTGGGAGCAGTCCGGCGGCCCGTCGGACTACGTGTACCGGGACGAGATGGCCCCGTCGCTGGCCTTCCATCTCCTCTCCAAGGACGGCCGGCTGACGACGCACTACCGAAGCGTGCCGCTCGGCGGCTGACCCGGCGCGGCGCGCCGCATGACGTACGTGTTCCCGATGTCGCGGTCGCCGAAGAAGAAGACCAGCACGACGTCCTTGCCGGAGCCGCGGCCGTCCGCCCGGCCCGCGCCATCGGCACGGTCGGCGCGGTCGGTTCGGTCCACGGCGGTCCGCTTCGTCAGGGTGAGGCGGACGGTCTGTCCCCCGCTGCGGTCGACCAGTTCCCAGGTCCCCGTGCCGGACAGCCGCCATCCTCCGTCGAAGAAGACATTCCGGCAGGAGTCCCTCCCGCCCCTCAGTCGAGCCAGATCGCGCGCACGCGCCGGAGCGGGTCGCCGTCCGTGGTCGGGGGCGTGTTCCACAGCTTGGTGGTGCGGGTGTCGGAGGTGTACGGGGGCCAGTCCGGGCCCGGGTCCTGGTCGGTCACGAAGGAGACCCACGCGCGGTGGAGGGCGTCCGCGAGCGACTGGGGCGGGGTCGGGCCGGCGGCGGCCTCGACACCCTCGGCGTCGAGGAGGTCGAAGGCGAAGGGCAGGTCGAGGCAGTGGAAGGCCCGGCCGTTGACGGGCGAGGTCCACTCGAACTGGTAGAGCCAGGTGGGCCGTGCGCGCTCGGCGCGGGCGTCGGCGACCGCGAGGGAGGGGGCGCGGAAGGTGACGTCGGTGAGGGCCTTGCCGAAGCGGCCGCCGGGATCGGTGTCCGCGTACGCCTCGGCGAAGGCGGCCGCCCGGTCCTCGGTGAGGCCGAGTCCGCCGAGCAGCACCGGCAGGGGCGGCCCGTCCGGGCCGGGTGCGGGGATCATGTCGAACTCGTGGGCGGTGAAGCCCAGCATCAGCGGGATGTCGGCGCCCGCGGCGCCCACCGTCAGAGCGTCCAGGACTGGCTCGGGGATGAGCTCGCCGTCGGCGAACGGGGCGAGGGACAGCATCGGCGGCAGTCCCTCGCGGTCCGGCCCGGGGGCACCGAGCCGGTCCTGGAGGTCGAGGAGTTCGTCGTCGTCCAGGTCCTGGAGCGCGGCGGCCGTGGCGGGCAGGCCGGTGCGCGCGGTGAACAGGCGTGAGACGGCGCGTGCGACCTCCGGCCCGTCGGGCCGCATCACGGCGCCGGAGACGGACAGGGCGCCGCGGAACAGTCCGCGTGCGGAGGGCACGGCCAACAGGGTCTGCACGGCTCCGCCGCCCGCCGACTGCCCGGCGACGGTCACCCTGGCCGGGTCGCCGCCGAAGCGCGCGATGTTGTCCCTGACCCATTCCAGGGCGGCGATCCAGTCCCGTACGCCGCGGTTGTCGGGCGCGCCGTCGAGGTGGAGGAAGCCCTCGATCCCGAGCCGGTAGCCGAGGGAGACGAGCACGACGCCGTCGCGGTTGAACGCGGCGCCGTCGTACCAGGGGCTTGCGGCCGAGCCCGCGACATAGCCGCCGCCGTGGATCCAGACGAGCACCGGGAGACCGGCCTCCGGGTCGGGCTCGGGCGTGAACACGTTGAGGTTGAGCACGCCGGCGCCCGGAACGGACGGCTCGGGAATGGTGGTCACCTCGGCGAAGGGGCGGCGCTGGGCGGTCGGCCCGTACGCGGTGGCGTCGAGCGGCTCGGTCCACGGCCGGGGCGGCACGGGCGCGGCGAAGCGGAGCGCGCCGATGGGCGGCTCGGCGTAGGGGATGCCGAGGAAGCGGCAGCTTCCGTCGGCCCGCCGTTCGCCGCGGACCGGGCCGCGGGTCGTGGTCACGAGAGGGGTCTCCGGGGACATGGGCGTGCCTTCCTGGCCTGGCCGGTGCGCGAGTGGACGCGCGGTGCTGCGGACAGCGTGACGCCGCCAATTTACACGTGTCAACGGCGGCGCCCAAGGCCCCGAGCGGGCCGACCGGTTCGACGCGGCCCCGGCGGGGAAGGGAGGCCCTGTGAACATGAGTCCCGACGCCGCCGTCGGCGTCCTGGTGGTCGTGACCGGCGCCGCGCTCATGGCCGCCGGCGCGCGCTGGAAGGGCCGGTCGACCCGCCCCCTCGCGCCGCGCCGGGCGCGTGCCCTCGCCTGGCAGGCGTACGTCCGGGCCCTGACCCGCTCCGCTGAGCTGGCGATCGCCGCCGCACGGGACGCGGCGGGCCGGGGCGAGCCGGCCATCGTCACCGTCGAGGATGTCGTCCGACTCGCCCGCGACCGCTTCGGCTACGAGGAGATCACCCGCGAACACGCCGCCGCCGCCCTGCGCCACGCCTACGAGCGGGGCCGCTGCGCGGCGGACTGCGTGACGGACGCGTACGGCTCGCTGCGCTAGCGGCGGCTGGGGACGGATCGACCTTCTGGCGGGTCGAGGCAGCCTGGACGGTCGGGAGGGCTTGTACGCCGGCAGGCGGGACAGCAGGTGCGGCCGGCACGGCGGACACCGGCGGTGCGGCCGGCAACGGCGGTGCGGCCAGCGCAGGTACGGGCGCATTACGGGCAGTACCGCCCGGGCAACGGGCACGGCCCAGAGGGCCCGGACGGCTCCGTGCGCCTCCGGTGCCGCGGCAGCTTGCCCCGCCACGCAGGCGGCACCACCCCGGCGAAGGCCCCGCCGGCGGCGGGGCGGCGTCGTGCACGTGCCGCCGCCCGATGTAGAAGCGCTGCCCCTCCTGCGTGCTGTGCAGGTAGTCGAGGCGGC
>NZ_JBEXQW010000032.1:0-92217 GCF_040612775.1 Streptomyces sp. NPDC006339 | reverse complement strand
AGCGGCGCAGCAGCTCGGAGGCGCGCTCCTCGCCCAGCTCGGAGTTGAGCGCCTCGGCGAAGCCGTCGGACCAGGAGCGGGCCCGCCGACCCATGTCGGCGGGGGCCCCTTCCCGTACGGGGTGACTACAGCGTGCCCAGCTTGATCAGGCTCAGCAGCGCCACCAACTGGATCGCCGACGCGCCCAGCGCCTTCGGCCACGGCAGGTCGTGCGAGCGGCTCACCATCACGGTGAAGAGCGCTCCGGCGGCCAGCCAGGTGAGCCAGCCGACGACCTGGACCAGGCCGTTCTCGCCGCCCAGGAAGACGGCGAAGATCAGGCGCGGGGCGTCCGTGAGGGACATGATCAGCATCGACAGGCCCACCGTGGGCTGCCACGAGCCGTCGCCGCCGAGCTGGCGGGCCAGCGTGTGCGTGACGGCGCCCAGGACCAGGCCGCCGATGACGAAGCCGACGCCGGTCAGCAGGACGTACGGGACGGCGTTGGACAGGGTGGCGTTGATCGCCTCCTCGCGCGCCTTGTCGAAGCCGAAGATCGCGAGCAGTCCGTAGAGGAACGTGACGATCAGCGCCGGGCCCCACACGGCGTGGTCCCGCATCCGCAGGAACGTGTCCGCCGGGCGCAGCACGATGCCGCTCAGGAGGGCCTTCCAGGGCAGGCGCGGGCCCGTGGGGACGGCGGCGGCCCCGGCCTGGTACGTGGCGCCGTCGCCGTAGGGGTCGTCGTGGACGCTGAAGACCTGGGTGTGGCCCGGGTTGTTGGCCGCGTAGTGCTGCTGCGGGTGCGGCGCCTGCGGGGCGTAGGGGTCGCCGAAGTACTCCGGCTCCCCGTGCGGCTGCGGTGGCTGCTGTGGGGGTTGCTGATGTTGCTGCTGCGACCACTGCTGCTGCTGTTGCGGGTATGCCGGCGGGGGCGCGTTGTACCCGTACGGCGCCTGCTGCGGTTGTTGTCGCGGGGGGCCGCCGGCCCGGCCGCGTCCGTTCCTGAATCCAGCCACGTCAATGAACGTACCCGGTCCTGCGGTGCGCTCGCGCCCCGGAGGCAGAGTGCGGCAGAGCTGTGACATCCCCTAGGGGGCGGGAGGGGGGTGGGGAGGGGCGGGTAGGGGGCCCGCGTCGGGGGCGCGCGACGCTGCTGCGGCGCGCCGGCGGTACGGCGGTACGGCGCGCCGGCGGTACGGCGGTACGCAAAGGGCCGCCCCGCATCACGCGGGGCGGCCCTCCGTCACGTACGCGTCGGCCTTACGACGCCGGCTGCGGCGCCGGCGCCTCGGCCGGCTCCTCCGGCTCCGGGTCGATCGGCGTCTTCACCGAGTCGAGCAGGAGCTGGGCCACGTCCACGACCTGCAGGCTCTCCTTCGCCTTGCCGTCGTTCTTCTTGCCGTTGACCGAGTCGGTCAGCATGACGAGGCAGAACGGGCAGGCGGTGGAGACGATGTCCGGGTTGAGGGAGAGGGCCTCGTCGACGCGCTCGGTGTTGATGCGCTTGCCGATCCGCTCCTCCATCCACATCCGAGCGCCACCGGCGCCGCAGCAGAAGCCGCGCTCCTTGTGGCGGTGCATCTCCTGCTGGCGCAGGCCCGGGACGGCCGACATGATCTCGCGCGGCGGCGTGTAGACCTTGTTGTGGCGGCCCAGGTAGCAGGGGTCGTGGTAGGTGATGAGGCCGTCGACCGGGGTCACCGGGATCAGCTTGCCCTCGTCGATGAGGTGCTGGAGAAGCTGGGTGTGGTGGATGACTTCGTACTCGCCGCCGAGCTGCGGGTACTCGTTGGCGATCGTGTTGAAGCAGTGCGGGCAGGTCGAGACGATCTTCTTCGCCGACTTCGGCTTCTTCGTCTCCGGGTCCTCATCGTCCTCGCCGAACGCCATGTTCAGCATCGCGACGTTCTCCTGGCCGAGCTGCTGGAACAGCGGCTCGTTGCCCAGGCGGCGCGGGGAGTCACCGGTGCACTTCTCCTCGCCGCCCATGATCGCGAACTTGACGCCCGCGATGTGCAGCAGCTCGGCGAACGCCTTGGTGGTCTTCTTGGCGCGGTCCTCCAGGGCGCCGGCGCAGCCGACCCAGTAGAGGTAGTCGACCTCGGTGAGGTCCTCGACGTCCTTGCCGACGATCGGGACCTCGAAGTCGACCTCCTTGGTCCACTCGACGCGCTGCTTCTTGGCCAGGCCCCAGGGGTTGCCCTTCTTCTCCAGGTTCTTGAGCATCGTGCCCGCCTCGGACGGGAACGCGCTCTCGATCATCACCTGGTAGCGGCGCATGTCGACGATGTGGTCGATGTGCTCGATGTCGACCGGGCACTGCTCGACGCAGGCGCCGCAGGTGGTGCAGGACCACAGGACGTCCGGGTCGATGACGCCGTTCTCCTCGACGGTGCCGATGAGCGGGCGCTCGGCCTCGGCCAGGGCGGCCGCCGGGACGTCCTTCAGGGCCTCGGCGGACGCCTTCTCCTCGCCCTCCATCGTCTTGCCGCCGCCGGCGAGCAGGTACGGCGCCTTGGCGTGCGCGTGGTCGCGCAGCGACATGATGAGGAGCTTCGGCGAGAGCGGCTTGCCGGTGTTCCAGGCGGGGCACTGCGACTGGCAGCGGCCGCACTCGGTGCAGGTGGAGAAGTCGAGGAGGCCCTTCCAGGAGAACTGCTCGACCTGGGAGACGCCGTAGACGTCGTCCTCGCCCGGGTCCTCGAAGTCGATCGGCTTGCCGCCGGAGGTCATCGGCTGGAGCGCGCCGAGGGCGGTCTCGCCGGTCGCGTTGCGCTTGAACCAGATGTTCGGGAAGCCGAGGAAGCGGTGCCAGGCCACGCCCATGTTGGTGTTGAGCGACACCGTGATCATCCAGATCATGGTGGTGCTCAGCTTGATCATGGCGAAGAGGTAGACCAGGTTCTGGAGGGTCGCGACGCTCAGGCCCTTGAAGGCCAGGACCAGCGGGTACGAGGCGAAGTACGCGGCCTCGTAGTGCTCGACGTGGTGGATCGCGCCCTCGAGGCCGCGCAGCACGTAGATCGCCAGGCCGATCGTGAGGATGACCCATTCGACGAAGTACGCCTGGCCGGCCTTGGAGCCGGCGAAGCGGGACTTGCGGCCGGGGCGCGACGGCAGGTTCAGCAGGCGGATGACCATCAGGGTGGCGATGCCGAGGACGGTCATCGAGCCGATGAACTCGATGTACAGCTCGTACGGCAGGAAGCCGCCGATGACCGGCAGCGTCCAGTCGGCCTGGAACAACTGGCCGTAGGCCGTGACGATCGTCGGCGGCAGGGTCAGGAAGCCGATGGCCACGAACCAGTGCGCGAAACCGACGATGCCCCACCGGTTCATCCGGGTGTGGCCGAGGAATTCCCGCACCAGGGTGACGCTGCGCTGGTACGGGTTGTCGGTGCGGGTGCCGGCGGGGACCGGCTGGCCGAGCTTGAAGTACCGGACGAACTGGCCGATGGCGCGGGCGAGCAGCGCAACGCCGACCACGGTCAGGGTCAGCGACACAATGATCGCGGCGAGTTGCATGAGGGGCTCCTCGGGCGGGCCTACTAAGCTGGACGCCTACTAAGCGGTAACTTATTCAGTCCGTGCCGAGATTACCGGTGCGAGCGCCGCTCTTGTAGCGGAGCTCACGGTGATCTGTGTCGCTCAGGCAACCCTTGCCGCACGGCCTGCGTCACCCGCCTGTCCGGAGTCCGGCCTGCCGTGCGGGCCGCCTGGCGACGTTTACGGACTGCTGGAAGCGTACGCGCCAGGATCGCCAGATCCATGCCGAGCCAGTGGTGGTCCACATAGTGGAGGTCGAGGAGCTGGCGCTCCTCCCACGGAAGCTCCGAACGCCCGCTGATCTGCCACGGACCCGTCATCCCCGGCCGCACGGAGAGCCGGCGCCGTCCGTCCCCGGTGGACTCCCGGTGGCCGGGGGCCAGCGGGCACGGCCCGACCAGGGACATCTCGCCCCGTACGACGTGCAGAAGCTGCGGCAGGGCGGCCAGCGGGCTCTTCGTACGGAAGGACAGCATCGCGAAGGTCCGGCCGCCCATCCCCGCGACCGGCCGGCGCCGCAGCACCCCGCCGGAGCCCGGCGTCCTGCCCGCGCCCCGCCCCCCGCCCACGCCGCCCGGGCCCCGCAGGGCGACGGCGGCGATCAGCGGGGAGAGCAGGACGAGGAGCGCGAGGCCGCCCACCACGTCCAGCGCGCGCTTGGCCGTCATGCGTGCACACCTTCCGGCGGGAATCATGGGATATGTCCGGACCTTCTCACGCAGGGCGCGTCCTGCCCGGGAACGACGCGGGTGAACGCGCTCTTTGAGCTGGGCGGGCGGCGAAGAGTTGAGTCGCCCCGACTCAGGTCTGTTGACTCTGACCCGACCCTCGTGCATCCTTGAGTCAGTTCCACTCAAGTCACTGGAGGAATCGAAATGGCACGTGCGGTCGGCATCGACCTGGGCACGACTAACTCCGTCGTCAGCGTTCTGGAAGGCGGCGAGCCCACCGTCATCACCAACGCCGAGGGCGCCAGGACCACGCCGTCCGTCGTCGCCTTCGCGAAGAACGGCGAGGTGCTCGTCGGCGAGGTCGCCAAGCGTCAGGCGGTCACCAACGTCGACCGGACCATCCGGTCCGTGAAGCGTCACATGGGCACCGACTGGAAGATCGAGCTCGACGGGAAGAACTTCAACCCGCAGCAGATCTCCGCCTTCATCCTCCAGAAGCTGAAGCGCGACGCCGAGGCATACCTGGGCGAGAAGGTGACCGACGCGGTCATCACCGTCCCGGCGTACTTCAACGACTCCGAGCGTCAGGCCACCAAGGAGGCCGGCGAGATCGCGGGCCTCAACGTCCTGCGCATCGTCAACGAGCCGACCGCCGCCGCCCTGGCGTACGGCCTCGACAAGGACGACCAGACCATCCTCGTCTTCGACCTCGGTGGCGGCACCTTCGACGTGTCCCTCCTGGAGATCGGCGACGGCGTCGTCGAGGTGAAGGCCACCAACGGTGACAACCACCTCGGTGGTGACGACTGGGACCAGCGCGTCGTCGACTACCTGGTGAAGCAGTTCGCCAACGGCCACGGCGTCGACCTGTCCAAGGACAAGATGGCCCTGCAGCGTCTGCGCGAGGCCGCCGAGAAGGCCAAGATCGAGCTGTCCTCCTCCACGGAGACCACGATCAACCTTCCGTACATCACGGCCTCCGCCGAGGGCCCGCTGCACCTGGACGAGAAGCTCACCCGCGCCCAGTTCCAGCAGCTCACCGCGGACCTGCTCGAGCGCTGCAAGACCCCGTTCCACAACGTCATCAAGGACGCGGGCATCCAGCTCTCCGAGATCGACCACGTCGTCCTCGTCGGCGGCTCGACCCGCATGCCGGCCGTCGCCGAGCTCGTCAAGGAGCTGACCGGCGGCAACGAGGCCAACAAGGGCGTGAACCCGGACGAGGTCGTCGCCATCGGCGCCGCCCTGCAGGCCGGTGTCCTCAAGGGCGAGGTCAAGGACGTCCTGCTGCTCGACGTCACCCCGCTGTCCCTCGGCATCGAGACCAAGGGCGGCATCATGACCAAGCTGATCGAGCGCAACACCACGATCCCGACCAAGCGGTCCGAGATCTTCACGACGGCCGAGGACAACCAGCCGTCCGTCCAGATCCAGGTCTACCAGGGCGAGCGCGAGATCGCCGCGTACAACAAGAAGCTCGGCATGTTCGAGCTGACCGGCCTCCCGCCGGCCCCGCGCGGCGTCCCGCAGATCGAGGTCGCCTTCGACATCGACGCCAACGGCATCATGCACGTGACCGCGAAGGACCTGGGCACGGGCAAGGAGCAGAAGATGACCGTCACCGGCGGCTCCTCGCTGCCGAAGGACGAGGTCGACCGGATGCGCCAGGAGGCCGAGCAGTACGCGGAGGAGGACCACCGCCGCCGCGAGGCCGCCGAGACCCGCAACCAGGGCGAGCAGCTCGTCTACCAGACGGAGAAGTTCCTCAAGGACAACGAGGACAAGGTCCCCGGTGACGTCAAGACCGAGGTCGAGACCGCGCTCACGGAGCTGAAGGAGAAGCTCAAGGGCGAGGACACCGCGGAGATCCGCACCGCCACCGAGAAGGTCGCGGCCGTCTCCCAGAAGCTCGGCCAGGCGCTGTACGCCGACGCCCAGGGCGCCCAGGCCGCCGGCGGCGACGCCGGCCAGGCCCAGGCCGGTCACGACGACGACGTCGTCGACGCCGAGATCGTCGACGAGGACAAGCCGAAGGGTGGCGCTGCCTGATGTCGGAGGAGACCCCGGGCTTCGAGGAGAAGCCCGACGTCCCCGCCGACGGCACGCCCGAGGAGCCGAAGGCCGCCGACTCCGCCGACCAGGCGGAGGGGGCGGCCCCGGCCGGGGACGCTACGGACGTAGCCCTGCTGGCGCAGTTGGACCAGGCCCGCACCGCGCTCACCGAGCGCACCGCGGACCTCCAGCGGCTCCAGGCCGAGTACCAGAACTACCGCCGCCGGGTGGAGCGCGACCGGGTCACGGTCAAGGAGATCGCCGTCGCGAGCCTCCTGACCGAGCTGCTTCCCGTGCTCGACGACATCGGCCGCGCCCGGGAGCACGGTGAGCTCGTGGGCGGCTTCAAGTCGGTCGCCGAGTCGCTGGAGACGGTCGTCGCCAAGATGGGTCTGCAGCAGTTCGGCAAGGAGGGCGAGCCCTTCGACCCGACCGTGCACGAGGCCCTGATGCACAGTTACGCGCCGGACGTCACCGAGACGACCTGCGTGGCGATCCTGCAGCCGGGGTACCGGATCGGCGAGCGGACCATCAGGCCCGCCCGCGTGGCCGTCGCCGAGCCCCAGCCGGGCGCGGCCCCGGCCGGCAAGGAAGACCAGAAGGCCGACGAGGAGAGCGGTGGCCCCGAGGAGGGCTAGCGCTGTGATCGTCCGAGAGGAGGGACGTCGATGAGCACGAAGGACTTCGTCGAGAAGGACTACTACAAGGTTCTCGGCGTCCCCAAGGACGCCACCGACGCGGAGATCAAGAAGGCGTACCGGAAGCTCGCCCGCGAGTACCACCCGGACGCCAACAAGAACGACGCGGGCGCCGAGGCGCGCTTCAAGGAGATCTCCGAGGCGAACGACGTCCTCGGCGACCCGAAGAAGCGCAAGGAGTACGACGAGGCCCGCGCCCTGTTCGGCAACGGAGGCTTCCGGGCCGGCGGGCCGGGCGGCGGTTCGTTCAACTTCGACCTGGGCGACCTCTTCGGTGGTGCCCAGGGCGGTCCCGGCGGGGCCGGCGGCTTCGGCGGCGGTCTCGGGGACGTCTTCGGCGGCCTGTTCAACCGGGGCGGCGGTGCGGGCACCCGCACGCAGCCGCGCCGCGGCCAGGACATCGAGTCCGAGGTGACGCTCAGCTTCACCGAGGCCATCGAGGGCGCGACCGTGCCGCTGCGGATGTCCAGCCAGCAGCCCTGCAAGGCGTGTTCGGGCACCGGCGACAAGAACGGCACGCCGCGGGTGTGCCCGACCTGTGTCGGCACCGGGCAGATCTCGCGCGGCAGCGGCGGCGGCTTCTCGCTGACCGACCCGTGCGTGGACTGCAAGGGGCGCGGCCTGATCGCCGAGACGCCCTGCGAGGTCTGCAAGGGCAGCGGGCGGGCCAAGTCCTCCCGCACCATGCAGGTCCGGATCCCGGCGGGCGTCTCCGACGGCCAGCGGATCCGGCTGCGGGGCAAGGGCGCGCCGGGCGAGCGCGGCGGCCCGAACGGCGACCTGTACGTGGTCGTGCACGTCGACACCCATCCGGTGTTCGGCCGCAAGGACGACAACCTCACCGTCACGGTGCCCGTCTCGTTCGTCGAGGCGGCGCTCGGCGGGGAGATCAAGGTGCCGACCCTGGGCGGCCCCGCGGTCACGCTGAAGCTGCCCGCGGGCACCCCCAACGGTCGTACCATGCGCGCCCGGGGCAAGGGCGCGGTCCGCAAGGACGGCACGCGCGGCGATCTACTGGTGACGGTGGAGGTCGCGGTGCCGAAGGAGCTGGACGACAAGGCCCGTGAGGCCCTGGAGACGTACCGCGAGGCCACGGCGGGCGAGGACCCCAGGGCAGAGCTGTTCCAGGCCGCGAAGGGAGCTTGAGGAGATGGACGGCCGTCGCCGCAATCCGTATGAACTGACCGACGAGACGCCGGTGTACGTCATCTCGGTGGCGGCCCAGCTCTCCGGTCTGCATCCGCAGACCCTGCGTCAGTACGACCGTCTCGGCCTGGTGTCCCCGGACCGCACGGCGGGCCGCGGGCGCCGCTATTCGGCCCGTGACATCGAGCTGCTCCGTCAGGTGCAGCAGTTGTCGCAGGACGAGGGCATCAACCTGGCCGGCATCAAGCGCATCATCGAGCTGGAGAACCAGGTCGCCGCGCTGCAGCAGCGGGTCGCGGAGCTCTCGTCGGCGGTCGAGGGCGCGGCGGCGGCGATGCGGCAGCGCGAGGCCCAGGTGCACGCCTCGTACCGGCGCGATCTGGTCCCGTACCAGGACGTGCAGCAGGCGAGTGCCCTGGTGGTGTGGCGGCCGGGTCACCAGCGCGGCGACTGACGGGCTCTCAGCAGGCTCCGGAAGGCCCCTTCCGCTCCGGCGGAGGGGGCCTTCCGCGCGTACGGGTGCGGGGCCGGCGTCACGGGATGAGCTCGGCCGCGAGGTCGGCGGCGGTCTGCCACCAGGGCTGCGCGCCGGTGCCGAACGCGGCGGCGAGGGCCGTGCCGAGGGCCTGGTCCAGCGGGGTGGCTCCGGGGGCCCAGTCGGCGTCCACGCGCCCGTCTCCGGTCGATTCCAGGGTGCCCAGCGGCCGCCCGTCGCGGGTGAGCCGGCTCTCTCCGTACGAGCAGGGCACGAGCCGGTAGCGGGTCCCGGAGACGATCGCGTCGACGCGGTAGGAGCGGCGGGAGAGGCGGCCCTTGGCGGGCCGGATCCGGGCGGGGGCGCCGTCGACGGTGAGGGTGAGCCGCGCGGGGTCGCGGGTGCCGAGGGGGACGAGCGGGTCGGGGGCGGCGCCGGGGGACCGCAGGAGCTCCACGGTGGGCAGGCCGTGACCGGAGACGCGCAGGGTGCCGGCGGGGCCGTCGAGGTCGATCTGGACGTACACGCGGGTCAGTTGTCCCGTTCGAGAATGCCGGACCGGGCGATGAGGTAGCCCAACTGGGCGCGGCTGCCACTGCCGAGGGCGGCGGCGAGTTTGGCGATGTGGGCGCGGCAGGTGCGGACGTTCATGCCGAGGCGGCGGGCGATGGCCTCGTCGACGTGGCCTTCGACGAGGAGTTTGGCGATGGAGCGCTGGACGCCGCTGATGCCGTTCTGGAGGGGTTCGTAGGCGACGGGGGCGTCGAGGGGGGTGGCCTGGAGCCAGAACTGGTCGAAGACGCCGCCGAGATACTCGACGAGTCCCTGGTGGCGCAGTTCGAGGGCGATCGTGCGGTCGCGGCTGGCGGGTACGAAGGCGACCTTGCGGTCGACGATGATGAGCCGGTCGATGATCTCTTCGAGGGTGCGGACCTCGACCTCGGGCCCTATGCGCTCCAGATAGGCCAGGGTGATGGGCTGGTGGCGGGCGGTGTGCTGGTAGAGGGTGCGCATCTTGATGCCCCTGCCGAGCAGGGGGCGGACCCGGCGCAGTGCTTCGCCGAAGGTGTGGGCGCTGCGGCCCTTCCCCGGTTGTACGGTGAGGAGTTCGGAGGTGCACTCGGCGACGGCGCGGTCCAGGTTGGCGTTGATCCGCTCCAGGCCCTCGAGGACGGTGATGGCGTGGGTCATCGAGGGGTCGCGTGCGCCGAGGGTCATGAACGGCTCGAACGCGTCGGAAAGGGTCAGGGTGAGCCGGCGGCGCTCCTGTATCTCCTTCTCGATGGGGAGGAGCAGCCGGGCGAGCGCGGCCGAAGGGGCGACCGGGCGGAGCCATTCGGCGTCGTCGGGGTCGGGACGCAGCAGGTCGAGGTCCATGAGGCAGGGGGCGGGCCCGATCTCGGAACGGGCGATCCGACCGGAGCGAAGCGCCTCGGTGTAGAGCCGAGTGCCCGCTTCGCACAGGTCTGCGTGCGTGTGAGAATGTCCTGTTTCTTCAGGTTCTATCCGCATACGTACACCCCCAGGCTTTTGCATTACAGGAACATGATGCATTGAGCGAGTGGTGGAAACGGGATGAGTGAGCCATCGTCGTGACTTGCGGGGGAGCAGGTTGTTACACACCTTCAAGTGAGGTTGCTCGGTCATGTCCAAGAAGCTCATACGCACCGTAGCCGGTGTCGCACTGATGGCTGCTGCCGCTGTGGGAGCGGTCACGGCAACCGAGGACCCGGGGTGGGGTTCGCAGACGAGGGTCGTGAACGCCGACCCGGGCTGGGGACTGTCACCGGCGCTCAACGGCGACCCGGGCTGGGGCGTGGCTCCGGCGGCGGTCGGTGACCCCGGCTGGGAGGTCGGACCCGCCTCCGACCCTGGATGGGAGTCCGAGGGGGCATGACGGTTCCCGAAGATCCTCGTTTCCGACGCGAGATGGCGAGCGCCTACCGGTCCGGGTGGCACTTCATCGATCTCGTCACCGCGGTGCCGCGCCGTGGCGAGTCGTTGATGGTCACCCTCTTCGGGGAGCCGATCGTCGTCGTCCGCGAAGACGACGAGGACATTCGCGCCTACCGGTGCCTTCGCCGCCCGCGCGGCGCCCCGCAACCCGTCCGCTGTGCCATCCGGTACGGCATGATCTTCGTCAATCTCGACCAGCGCGACCACCAACTGGTCGAACCCCACCTGGTCGAGCCCGAGACCATCACCGCCACCCCCCGCAGTGCCTGAACGATTCCCCCGTCGTTGTAGATCGTTCAGGTGCTTCCCCCACACAGCGGCGCCATCGCGGACCTGAAACGCGATGGCGCCGCTGTGCTGCTCCCGCCGGCTCAGGCCCGGCCCATCGCGCGGGTGAGCGCGATCTCGATCACCACCCGGTCCGGATTCGGCGCCGGGACCCGGTTGTAGCGGGCCGCGTAGCGGTCCACCGCGTCCGCGACGACCTCCGCCTCCGTACGGATCCGCGCCACGCCCTCCAGCGTGGCCCAGCGCCCCTTGTCCACCTGGCAGACCGCGACCCGCGCGCCGTCCGCGCCCGCCGCCAGGACGTTGGCCACCTTGCGGCTGTGCTTGTTGGTGATGACGCGGGCGATGCCGCGCTCGCCGCCCTCCGGGTCGTACGTCACGCCGACCGCCACCACGTGCGGCGTGCCGTCGGGGCGTGGTGTCGTCAGCGTGCACATGTGGTACTCGCGCCAGAAGGCGAGATACGAGTCGCTCGGCTTGCTCGGGTCGATGGCCATGCCCCGGAAACTACTCCCGGGACCACCCCCTCCGATACCTTGAGCGGAATAGACTCAACTTTGTGTACGCTGGAAGAGTCAGAGAGTCCGAAAGAGTCAGAGAGTCGAGCTTCAGGAGGAGACCCCGGTCGTGGACGCCGAACTGACCAACAGGAGCCGGGACGCGCTGAACGCGGCCAGCAGCCGCGCCGTGTCCCAGGGGCACGCCGATCTGACCCCCGCGCATCTGCTGCTCGCGCTGCTGGAGGGTCAGGAGAACGAGAACATCACGGACCTGCTCGCCGCCGTCGAGGCCGACCAGGCCGCCGTCCGGGGCGGTGCGGAGCGGCTGCTCGCCGCCCTGCCCAGCGTCACGGGGTCCACGGTCGCGCCGCCGCAGCCCAACCGCGAACTGCTCGCCGTCATCGCCGACGCCGCCGAGCGCGCCAAGAAGCTCGGTGACGAGTACCTGTCCACCGAGCACCTCCTCATCGGCATCGCCGCCAAGGGCGGCCGGGCCGGCGAGGTCCTCGACGGACAGGGCGCCACCGCCCGCCGCCTCCAGGACGCCTTCGAGCGGAGCCGGGGCACCCGCCGGGTGACCAACCCCGACCCCGAGGGCTCGTACAAGGCCCTGGAGAAGTTCGGCACCGACTTCACCGCCGCCGCCCGCGAGGGCAAGCTCGACCCGGTCATCGGCCGCGACCACGAGATCCGCCGCGTCGTGCAGGTCCTCTCCCGGCGCACGAAGAACAACCCGGTGCTCATCGGCGAGCCCGGCGTCGGCAAGACCGCCGTCGTCGAGGGCCTGGCCCAGCGGATCGTGAAGGGCGACGTCCCCGAGTCGCTGCGCGACAAGCGCCTGGTCGCGCTCGACCTCGGCGCCATGGTCGCCGGAGCCAAGTACCGCGGCGAGTTCGAGGAGCGCCTGAAGACCGTCCTGTCCGAGATCAAGGAGAGCGACGGGAAGATCATCACCTTCATCGACGAGCTGCACACCGTCGTCGGCGCGGGCGCCGGAGGCGACTCCGCCATGGACGCCGGCAACATGCTCAAGCCGATGCTGGCCCGCGGCGAGCTGCGGATGGTCGGCGCCACCACCCTCGACGAGTACCGCGAGCGGATCGAGAAGGACCCCGCCCTGGAGCGCCGCTTCCAGCAGGTCCTGGTCGCCGAGCCCAGCGTCGAGGACACCGTCGCCATCCTGCGCGGCCTCAAGGGGCGCTACGAGGCCCACCACAAGGTGCAGATCAACGACTCCGCCCTGGTGGCCGCCGCGACCCTCTCCGACCGCTACATCACCTCCCGCTTCCTGCCCGACAAGGCCATCGACCTCGTCGACGAGGCCGCCTCCCGGCTCCGCATGGAGATCGACTCCTCCCCGGTCGAGATCGACGAGCTCCAGCGCTCCGTCGACCGGCTGCGCATGGAGGAGCTCGCGCTCAAGAACGAGACCGACGAGGCCAGCAAGCAGCGCCTGGAGAAGCTGCGCCGCGACCTCGCCGACCGCGAGGAGGAGCTGCGCGGCCTGACCGCCCGCTGGGAGAAGGAGAAGCAGTCCCTCAACCGGGTCGGCGAGCTCAAGGAACAGCTCGACGAGCTGCGCGGCCGGGCCGAGCGCGCCCAGCGCGACGGCGACTTCGACACCGCCTCCAAGCTGCTGTACGGGGAGATCCCGGCCCTGGAGCGGGAGCTGGCGGCGGCCAGCGAGGCCGAGGCCCAGCAGGAGGCCGCCAAGGACACCATGGTCAAGGAGGAGGTGGGCCCCGACGACATCGCCGACGTGGTCGGCGCCTGGACCGGCATCCCCGCCGGCCGCCTCCTGGAGGGCGAGACGCAGAAGCTGCTCCGCATGGAGGAGGAGCTCGGCCGGCGGCTGATCGGCCAGAGCGAGGCCGTGCGGGCCGTCTCCGACGCCGTGCGGCGCACCCGGGCCGGGATCGCCGACCCCGACCGGCCCACCGGCTCCTTCCTCTTCCTCGGCCCGACCGGCGTCGGCAAGACCGAGCTGGCGAAGGCGCTCGCCGACTTCCTCTTCGACGACGAGCGGGCCATGGTCCGCATCGACATGTCGGAGTACGGCGAGAAGCACTCCGTGGCCCGGCTCGTCGGCGCGCCCCCCGGCTACGTCGGCTACGAGGAGGGCGGCCAGCTCACCGAGGCCGTCCGCCGCCGCCCGTACAGCGTCGTCCTCCTGGACGAGGTGGAGAAGGCCCACCCGGAGGTCTTCGACATCCTGCTCCAGGTCCTCGACGACGGCCGGCTCACCGACGGCCAGGGCCGCACGGTGGACTTCCGCAACACGATCCTGATCCTCACCTCCAACCTGGGCAGCCAGTTCCTGATGGAGCCGCTGACGAGCCCGGAGCAGAAGCGGGAGCAGGTCCTGGAGGTCGTCCGCGCCAGCTTCAAGCCGGAGTTCCTGAACCGGCTCGACGAGATCGTGGTCTTCTCCGCCCTGGCCCGGGACGAGCTGGCCCGCATCGCGCGGCTCCAGATCGACCGCCTGGCCCGCCGCCTCGCCGACCGCCGGCTCACCCTGGACGTCACCCCCGAGGCCCTGGCCTGGCTCGCGGACCGGGGCAACGACCCGGCCTACGGCGCCCGGCCGCTGCGCCGCCTGATCCAGACCTCCATCGGCGACCGCCTCGCCAAGGAGATCCTGGCGGGCGAGGTCCGCGACGGCGACACGGTCCGCGTGGACCGCGCGGACGACGGCCTGCTGGTGGGCCGGGCCGAGTAACCCGACCGGGCGCCGGGCCCCAGGCCCGGCCCCGGCTCAGGAGTCGTGGCCGACGACCCGGACGAGGGCGGTGTCCCCGCCCTCGTACCGGAGGGTGACGCCGACCTCGTGCGCCTTCCCCTCCTCGGGACCGAAGGTCGCGTGGTAGCGCAGGCCGCCCTCCGACACCTCGGCCGAGGGAAAGGTTTCGGCCAGCCAGGCCGTCGCCTCGGGGCGGGGAAGACGGAACTCGGCCTCGACGAAGGTGTCCCGCCACCGCAGCTCGGTGCAGTGCACGTCCTCGGCGCGGTCCGGGAGCGTGGCATGGGCGTAGGCCAGCGCCTCCGCGCAGTCCACGGGCCTCGGCTCGCCCGTCCCCCACAGCGAGGACGCCGCGCACGAGACCGGCAGGCCGCACGTCGTCAGAAGGACCGCCGCCAGGAGGACCCACCGTCGAGAACGCTTCCACTTGGCCCTCACGGGGCGAGATCATGTCAGCCCGCAGCGGATAGCGCCGTGGGGACTTGCCACATACCGCCTGGCATGGGGGAGGATGGCGGGCATCCGTACGAAGGGAAGAACCCGGTGAGCATCGACCCGTCCTCGATTCCGAATTTCGGGGCCCAGCCCCAGCCTCAGGCAGCAGGACCGGCGGGCCCCGTCGTCCCCGACCAGGACCTGGTCAAGCAGCTCCTCGACCAGATGGAGCTGAAGTACGTCGTCGACGACGAGGGTGACCTCGCGGCGCCGTGGGAGGAATTCCGCACGTACTTCATGTTCCGCGGCGAGGACGAGCAGCAGGTCTTCTCCGTCCGCACGTTCTACGACCGCCCGCACGCGGCGGACGACCGCGCGAAGATCCTCGACGCGATCGACGACTGGAACCGGCGCACCCTGTGGCCCAAGGTCTACACCCACCTGCACGAGGAGGAGGACGGCTCCGCCACTCTCCGGCTCATCGGTGAGGCCCAGATGCTGATCGGCACCGGCGTGGCCCTCGAGCACTTCGTGTCCTCCACCGTGAGCTGGGTCCGCGCGTCGATCGAGTTCGACAAGTGGATCGTCGAGCAGTTCGGCCTGGAGTCCCCGGAGGACAAGGAGCCCGGCTCCGCCGAGTAGTCCTCGCCGACCCCACCCCGTCTCACAGGGCCATGCGGGCGAACGCCAGCAGATAGACCCCGTAGGCGAACGAGAGCCCGGCCAGGCCCGCGATCACCACGATCGCCGCGCCCGGCCGGGCTCTCGTCATGGCCCGGGCCAGCGGCAGCAGCAGCGGGAAGGCCGGCAGCAGGAAGCGCGGCTTCGACTCGAAGAAGCCCGAGCCGCCGACCGTGATGAGCACGAGCACGCCCGTGTGGACGAGCACCGGCAGCGGCGGGCGCTCGCACAGCGCGAGCAGGGCGAAGAGCAGCACGCCGGCCGCCGTGACGAGCAGGGCCATCGCGTAGCCGAACTGGGTCGGCCCCTTCAGCATGTCCCGTACGAAGAGGAGCGCGCCCCTCCCGAAGTCGAAGCGGGAGGTCCAGCCGTCCTGCACGGCGAAGTAGCCGCCGAGGAGGTCGCCGCGGCGGGCGCCGACCCACAGCACGTACGCGAGCCAGCCCGTGGGCGCGAGCACGGCCCCCGCCCCCTCCCGCCACCCGATCCGCCCGCGCCGCCGCCACAGCTCGACGGCGACGGCGGCGAGGACGGCCGCGGCGACGGCGATCCCGTTGGGGCGGGAGAGCCCGGCGAGTGCGGCCAGGGTGCCCGCCCACAGCCAGCGGCGGGTCAGCACCGCGTACAGGGCCCAGGCGGCGAAGGCGGTCATCAGCGGCTCGGTGTATGCCATCGACAGCACGATCGCGTGCGGGAGCAGCCCCCACAGCAGCACCGTCAGGACGGCGACCGGCCGCCCGGCCAGCCGCTCCGCGACCAGATAGATCCCCCAGGCGGCGGCCCCGGCGGCGAGCCAGGACAGCAGCAGCCCGGCCGTGCCGCCCGCGACGGGCAGCACGGTGGTGACGGCCCGGATGAGCCCCGGATACAGGGGGAAGAACGCCAGGTCCGACTGGACCGCCCCGTCGGGCCAGGTCAGCGTGCGGCCGTAGCCGTGGGCGGCGATCCGGAGGTACCAGTCCGAGTCCCAGGACTTCGCGAGCAGCGCGCGCGGCGACCGCCCGGTGTGCCACGCCCACAGCGCGAGCACCAGCATCCCGGTGACCCGCGCGGCGGCGAACAGCCCGAGGGCGGGCGCCGCCCGGAGCAGCGAGGCCCGCCAGCGGGGCAGTCGCCGGGGCGGGGCGGCGGCGGACGCCGGGCGGTCGAGCGTCTCGGCGGACAGGGGGCACCTCCGTGCGCGCGGTAATCCGGATCTATCCGACAAATCGGTTTACCGGACAAGAGGCGGGGCGCGGAGGGGGCGCGCGGATCAGAAGCGGCGGATCACCCGCAGCGTGTTCGTGTACAGGTCGCCGTTGCTCGTCTCGGTCCTCGGCGCGCCGTCGAGGATCGACCGGCCGCCGAGGTCCGCGAGGGTCGGCCCGTCCGGGGTCTTGCGGCTGGAGACGAAGCGCCGCTTGCCGTGCTGGTCCCGGCCCATGTAGATGCCGATGTGGCCGCCGAGGTCCGAGTCCTCGTCGGTGTCGAAGAAGACCGTGTCGCCGATGCGCAGGCCGTCCAGCGGCGGGACCTGGCCGGGGCCGCCGTCGGCGATCTTCACACCGGGGCCGGAGGCCGCGAGGTCCTTGGACTCGCGGGGCAGGGTGCGGCCGTCGAACTGCCGGTAGCGGACCATCGGGATGCCCATGTGGTGGCCGTAGACCATCCGGACGAAGCCCGAGCAGTCCAGGTGGCCCTTGAAGTCCGGGTTGGCCGCCGCCTGCTCGCCGCTCGCGGTGAAGTCCCAGTCGAGCCCCAGGTACTGGTGGAAGTCCGCCCCGACCTTGCGCAGGCCGGTCACCGGGTCGGGCTTGCTGTAGCCGGACTGGCCGAGGAGCCGGACGCCCGGCCGGGCCGGGTCGGCGACGGCGGGCGCGAAGGGCCGGTACATGGAGGAGTACGCGAGGACGTCGGGGGAGGTGTCGCCCGCCCAGGCGCGGATCCGCTGCTCGGCCTCGGGCGTCCAGGTGCCGGCGAAGGGCTCCGGCAGGACCCGTACCCAGGTGTCGTGGGTGATCAGCGGCGGCTCGGCCCAGGTGGCCGCGTCGATCGTCACGTCGTAGATCCGGGCCTGCGGGATCACGGTGGCGCCGGTGGAGGCGAGCCCCCGGACGCCGACCGCGCCCGTACGGAAGACCTTGGCCGGGTCCTTCTCGGGGTCGTACACGCTGTGGGTCCAGGTGCCGGGCTCCTCCACGCCGGTGCCGTGCTTCCAGGCGCGGGCGCGCAGCAGGTCGCCCGTCTTCTCGACCCGGACCCACCAGTGGTCGTAGGCCGCGAAGCCGGTGCCGACCGTGACGGGCGGGCTCAGGGTGACGGGTGTGTCGGCCAGCTCCTTCTCCAGCGCGAGCTGGACCTCTCCGGCGGGGGTGACGATCAGCCGGGCCCGGTAGTGGTTGTTGACGTCCTGCGCGGCGAAGACCAGGGCGAGCGAGGCGGGGGCCCCGGCGGGCAGCCGGTCGAAGGAGAAGCGGGCGGACGCGTACACGTCGCCGATCGCCTCGTCGGGCAGCAGGGAGTAGCGGCTCTTTCCGGCGGCGAGGGTGATGACGGCCCGGCCGCTCTCCAGGAAGTAGTCCCCGGCGACGCCGTTGTGGTGCGACCAGGTGCCGCCGCCGGGCGACATGCCCCAGCCGCCGGTGGGCGGGACCCGGTCGAAGGCGTCCTGGACCGGCTTCTTCTGCTCCGTGAACCAGCGCTTCGGGCCGCGCAGCGTCACCGTCCGCGCCCCGGTGGTGAGGGTGGCCAGCACGCCCCGGTCGTCGGAGACCTCCAGACCGCCGGGGACGGTACGGGTGGTCAGGGCGCCGGCCGGGTGCGGGGCGAAGTGCCAGGCGTCGGTCGGGTCCACCATCATCGGCAGCCGGGTGCCGGGGCCGGGCGGCACCGCGCTCGTCCCGGCGGTGGCCGCCATCGCGGCGGCACTCGGCGCGGCGGCGGCCACCGGCAGCGCCCCGCCCGCCGCCGCACCGGCGAGGGCGAACAGGGCCGTGCGGCGACTGGGCCGGGACAGCGGTGCGGACATGTGGAACCCCCCATGAGCGAAGAACGCGCCCCGGCCGAGCAGCCGGGGCGAGGGGGACCCTATCGGCCCCCGCTGCCCGCCCCCGAGGGCCGGGGCGGGGGCACCGGCCGTCCGGCCCCCGGCCCCCCGGCCCCCGGCCCCCCGGCCCCCTGGCCTTCCGGCCCCCGGCCCCCGGCCCCCGGCCGTCGGCCGTGGCGGGGCGCCGTCAGTTCCGGTGAGAGGGGACACCGGCCTTCCGGCCCTCTGGCCGTCCGGCCGGGGCGGTGCGCCGTCAGCTCCGGGGGGAGGGGACTCCGGCCCAGGCCGTCGGGGCTGCGGCCGTTCCCCGTCAGCTCCGGCCCCCCGGCCCGTAGCCCGCCGGCCATCGGGCCCCGGCCATCGGCCCCCCGGCCCCCGGGCCCCCCGGCCCTCCCGCCCTCCGGCCGTGGCGGCGCCCCCCGTCAGCTCCGGCCCATCTCCAGGAGCGTCAGGGCCAGGGTGACGCCCGGGCGGCGCAGTTCCCGTTCGTAGCGCAGGACGACCGCGTTCTCCCAGGCCAGTTCCGTGGCCGGGCGGCCGGCCGCCCGGCGGGCCGCGGCGAACCGGCGCTGTTCCAGGGCGCGCCGCTTCACCAGCTCGATGATCTGCGCGTCCAGCTCCCCGAGCCGCTCGCGGCTGTCCTCGGCGCCGCCGTCGGCCGGGCCGGGACGGCCGGTCCCCGTGGCGGGGGCGAGGCCCGCGTGCTCGCCGCGCTCCGTGCGCTCCGCGGTCTCCACTAGGCCAGCTCCCGGACCGCGCGCTCCAGGGTGGCGAGCCCCGCGTCCAGGGTCGCCGGGGGGATGGTGAGCGGGGGGAGGAGTTTGAGGACCTCGTCCCGGGGGCCGGAGGTCTCGACGAGGAGACCGAGCTCGAAGGCGCGGCGGCCGACCGCGGCGGCGGTCGGGGCGTGGGCGAAGCGCAGGCCCTGGACCAGGCCGCGGCCCCGGACCGAGACCTCGGTGCGCAGGGAGGCCGCCAGGCCGGTCAGGCGCTCGTGGACCTCCTCGGCGAGGTCGCCCGTGGACTTCTCCAGCGTGCTGTCGCTCCAGTACTCCCGCAGCGCTGCCGCACCCGTCACGAACGCCAGGTTGTTCCCGCGGAAGGTGCCGTTGTGCTCGCCCGGGCGCCACACGTCGAGCTCGGGGCGGAGCAGCACCAGCGCCATCGGCAGCCCGTATCCGCTGATCGACTTGGAGAGGCAGACCACGTCGGGGACGATCCCCGCCTCCTCGAAGCTGAAGAAGGCGCCGGTGCGCCCGCAGCCCATCTGGATGTCGTCGACGACGAGCAGCAGTTCGTGCCGCCGGCACAGGTCGGACAGCTCCCGCAGCCACTCCACGCGGGCCACGTTGACGCCGCCCTCGCCCTGGACCGTCTCCACGACCACCGCGCCGGGCCGGTCGCAGCCGCCGCCCCCGTCGCTCAGCGTGCGGTCGAGCAGGGCCAGTCCGTCGACGCCCTCCGCGAAGCCGTCGTACGGCACCCGCAGGACGTGGCCGAGCGGCACGCCCGCGCCGGCCCGCTTGTCCTCGTTGCCGGTGAGGGCGAGGGAGCCCAGGCTCATGCCGTGGAAGGCGTTGGTGAACGCCACGACGTTCGGCCGGCCGGAGACCTTGCGGACGAGCTTCAGCGCCGCCTCGACGGCGTTCGTGCCCGTCGG
Source organism: Streptomyces sp. NPDC006339 (assembly GCF_040612775.1). Classification (NCBI taxonomy): domain Bacteria; kingdom Bacillati; phylum Actinomycetota; class Actinomycetes; order Kitasatosporales; family Streptomycetaceae; genus Streptomyces; species Streptomyces sp. NPDC006339. The sequence goes on along the minus strand of NZ_JBEXQW010000032.1, from coordinate 72,362 downwards.
CCCGGGGAACTGCACCTTGTAGGGCAGGCCGCGCGGGGCGAGGATCCGGCTGCGGAAGACCTCCAGGAACTCCGTCTTCGCGGCGGTGGTCATATCGAGGCCGTGCGTCACGCCGTTGCTGGTCAGATAGTCGATCAGCGGCTTCTTGAGCAGCTCGTTGTTGTGCCCGTAATTCAGGGTTCCGGCCCCGGAGAAGAAATCCGTGTATTCCTTCCCGGAAATGTCGGTGAGAACGGCTCCCTGGGCCTCTTGGAATGTGGTCGGCCAGGCCCGGCAATAGCTCCGTACTTCCGATTCGAGCTCGTCGACGATACTCATTAACCCTCCCCCTGGAGTGCGGCTATCGGCGCCAGGATCGTGGCACGGCGGCGATCGTCCAGGCAAGGCCGGTCATGCGGAGTTCATTATTGAGGGCGCCTATGGAGGTATTGGTGCCGGGTATTTGACGGCTCCCGTGGACCTGTGACTTGATGCCTCGGGCAACACGTTCGGCAGTCGGCGCGTCGGGGGGAATTCGACGGTGAACAACGCGGTACGGCAGACGCCGCCGGAACTCGTCCGGCTGCCGCTCGGGGAACGGCTGGCCGCTGTCGCGCGGGGCGACGTGGATCCCGTCGCCTGGGCGGAGCAGGCGAACGACTGGAGCTTCGCCGCCGACGAGCGCTACCGGGCGACCGCGCTGCTGTGCGCCGTCGAGCCCGACGACCCGCCGGTCCGGCTCGGCGTCAAGGACACCGTGGACGTCGCCCGGCTGCCGACCCGGCTCGGCCTGCGCCGGCACCGCAGCTACCCGGACCGCTCCGCCGCCGCGCTGGACGGGGTCACGGGCGCGGTGGTCAACGCCAAGCTGGTCACCACCGAGCTGAGCCTCGGCCTCGAACACGGCTGCGTGAACCCGTACTTCCCCCATCTCGACCCCGCCGGATCCAGCACCGGCTGCGCGGTCGCCGTCGCGGCCGGCATCAGCGACCTCGCCATGGGCACCGACTCGGTGGCCTCGGTCCGGCTGCCGGCCGCCGCCTGCGGCGTCGTCGGCCTGCGCCTGACCCACGACCCGCGCCGCCTCGGCGGTCTGTACCGGCTGTCCGACCGGCTCGACGCGCCCGGCTGGCTCACCCGCACCGTGGACGACCTCGACGTGCTCTGCCGCGCCGGCGCCCTCGGCCCGCGGCTCGCGGCCGGCGACTCCCGGCCCGCGCACGCCTGGCGGATCGGGGTGCCGGAGGAGGTCCTCGCCGACCGGATGCTGCCCGAGGTGCGGGCGGACTACGACCGGGTCCGCGCGGCGGCCGCCGCGGCCGGCGCGGAACTGGTGCCCGTACGGCTCGGCGAACTCTTCCGGCTGCGCGCCCTGGCCTACGAGCTGTGCGCCAAGGACGCGTTCGACGCGTACACGGTGTGGCGGGCCGCGGGGCACGGCGGAGCGGACGAACCCGCCCCGTCCACCCGCCGCGCCCTGGAGATGGGCGCGGCCGTCGGACCGGACCGGCACGCCGAGCTGATCGCGATCCACGAACGCCACCGCGCGCTCGCCCGGCGCCGGTTCGCCGAGGACCGGGTCGACGCCTGGCTGATGCCCGCCGGGACGCTGCTGCCCCGCAACCTCCACACCGAGGCGGCCCCCGAGACCACCATCCGCGGCAGCGGTGCCGACGACGAGGCGGCGGGGGAGGACGACGGCTACGACGGCGTCAACTACGCCACCATCGCGGCCTTCTGCGGCCTGCCGGCCCTCAACTTCCCGCTCGCGTACGACGCCGGGCACGAGGCCCCGCTCGGCATGCAGATGATCGGCCCGCCCGGCGCCGAGCCCGCCCTGATCGCGCTCGCCGCGCTCCTGACGGACGTGGCCGGCACCACCGTCCACACCCTCGACCGCCCGTCCAAGTGGGCCGGGGCGGAGGGCCGATGAGCACGCTCCCCGCGGCCGCCGGGCACCCGGCCGACCCCGGCGCCCCGCCCCCGCCGCCCGGTGGCTTCCGCGCCTTCATGGTGGCCTGGCTGCCCAGCCTCCTCGTCGTCATCGCGACCGGCGGCTGCCTGTTCTCGCTGAGCTGGTGGATCAACGGCGCGCCGGGCGGCGGAGCGTCGCTCGGCCTGGTCATCGGCGGGTCGAGCGTCGTGTCCCTCACCGTCACCACCGTGCTGTCCGGGGTGCTCGACCGGGCCGACCGGCTGCGCGCCCTGACGGTCCTGCTGCTCGTCCTCGCGCTTCCGGTCGCCGCGCTCGTGGTGCTGTTCGGCGGGACCGGACACGGCACGGCGGCGCTGATCGCGGCCGCCGTCTGCTACACGGCGATCAGCACGACGGAGACCCTCTATCTCGCGGCGACCGAGACGGTGACGGCCGATCTCGCGCCGGCGTCCTGGCCGGAGACCCGGACCGCGCTGCTCACCCAGATCCACTCGCAGGTCGACCGGGTCGTGGCGCCCGCCGCCGCCGGCGCCGTGATCGCCGCGGGCGCGCTGCGCTCCGTCCCCGTCACCGCGCTCGCCGTGCTCCTCGCGATGCTGCTCGTGCTGCGCTGGGGCAGGCGCCCGCTGGACGCGGTGACCGCCCGGCTGCGGGCCGAGGCGGACCCGGCGGCCCCGGCCGCGGGCAACCCGCTGCGCACCTGGCTGCGGGACGCCGCCTCCGCCGTCGCCCTCATCCGGGCCCACCGCGACCTGGTGTTCCTGGTTCGGCTCGGCGTCCTCGGCAATCTGATCGTCTTCCCCTTCTACGCCGTCCTGCCCGCCTTCCTCACCGCGTACGTGTCCTCGCCGCGCGAGAACGCCACCGTGTACGGGCAGGCGGCCGCGGCCTACGGCCTGGGCATGCTGGTCGGCACCGTGGTGCTGCTGCGCGCCGGGCGGCGGCTGTCGGGGCGCCGGGCGCTCGCCGTCGCGAGCGGGGCGCTGGCCGCGATCTGCGGGGTGGTGCTCGCGGTCTCGCTGACCACGTCCCCCGGCGCGGTGGTGGCCGGCCTCACCCTGACCGGGCTGCTGTTCTCCGTGCTCGTCGCCGTCGGCGGCGCGGTGTGGCTGCGGCGCACTCCCGCCGAGATCCGCGTCCGCGTGTTCAGCCTGCGCCGTCTGACGGTCTTCTCCAGCATCCCGGTCGGCACCGCGCTGCTCGGGGTGGGCGGAGCGGCCTTCGGCTACCGGGAGTTCGTCCGGGGCGTCGTCCTGGTCGTGCTGGTGGCCCTGGCCTGGTCCTGGCTGGCCGCCCGGCGCCACCTCACCGACGACGCCCCCGCGTGAGCCCCACCGCCCCTCTCCGCCGGTCTCCCCTCTCCCTCCTCCCGCTTCGCACCCTGTACGGAAAGGCACCGACAGCACCGTGAAGAAGATCCTGTTCGTCCACGCCCGGGGCGGTGTTCCGCTGGACCACGCCCTGCCCCGGCTGGCCGCCTGCGGCGAGGTGCACATGCTGGCCCTGTCCGCCCTCTCCGCCGACCGCTCCGAGCCGTGGCGCCGCTGGTGCGCCGAGGTGCGCGAGGCGGGCGACCGGCGGATCGTCGGCGAGGAGCTGGTGAACCTCATCGTGGACAGCGCCAAGGACGTGGGCGCGGACGCCGTCATCGGCTTCTCCGAGTACATCCTGCTCGCGCTGGCCCACGCCGCCGAGCGGCTCGGGCTCCCGGGCCCCGGCGCGGGCGCCGTCTACTCCCGCGACAAGCGGCTCATGCGGGAGCGCTGGGCCGAGGCCGGGGTGCCGGTGCCGGCCTTCCGCCGGGTCGCCACCGAGGCGGAGCTGGCCGAGGCGTTCGAGGCCCTCACCGCGCCGATGCTGCTCAAGCCCGCGTGGGGGGCCGGCTCCATCGGCCAGGCGGTGCTCCGCACCCGGGAGGACGTGCCCGGCGCCTGGTCGTCGGTGACCGGCGCGCTGCGCGGCCTCGCCGACCGCGGCTTCGGGGAGTCGTACGAGACGGACGCGCCCGGCCATCTCCTCGTCGAGGAGATCATCGACGCCACCACCGAGGGCTGGTACGAGGAGGAGGGCTACGGCGACTACCTGAGCGTCGAGGGCGTCGTGGCGCGCGGGGTGTACCACCCGGTGGCGATCACCGGCCGCATCCCCACCATCGCCCCGTTCACCGAGCTCAGCAGCCACGCGCCCTGTGTGCTCTCCGAGCCGCTCCAGCGGCGCGTGGAGGAGGTCGCCCGGGCGGCCGTCGACGCCCTCGGTCTCGACACCTGCGGCACGCACACCGAGATCAAGCTGTGCCGCGACGGCGGACTGATGATCGTCGAGTCGGCCGCCCGCTTCGGCGGCTCCGCCATCACCGCCGTCGTCGAGGAGGTCTTCGGCGCCGACCTGGTCACCATGCTCACCCGCGAGCTCCTCGGCGAGCCGGCCGGTCTGCCCGAGCGGATGCTCGTCGGGGGCGGCCGGGGCGCCGCCGCCGAGATGTCCCTCATCGGCACCGACTCCGCCGGCACCCCGTGGTCCACCACCCCGGTCTGGGACGCGCGGACCGCGGACCTGGACCTGCTGGTGTCGCCGGGCAGCCACGTCGAGCCGGTCACCAGCCTGACCGTGCCGGACGGCACCCCCATCCCCGCGTACGACGCGCCCCGCGGCATCACCAACTGCGCCGGCATGCTCTTCCTCACCTCGCCCGACCCCCGGACGCTGCTGCGGGACACCTACGCCGTGCTCGACGGCATGGAGGCCCGGCTCAACGCGGCGGCGGGCGCGGGCAAGCAGGGCGGGACCGCCGAGCCCGGGGAGTCCCCGGCATGACCGCGGCGACGACGGCGACGACCGGGCCGGGGCCGCACGGGACCGTCGAGGTCACCGAGGTCCGCTCGGTGACCGAGGTGGACGCCGCCGAGTGGGAGCGGCTCGCGGCCGACGCCTCCCTGTACTCCAGCCACCGCTGGCTCGCCTACCTGGAGCAGTACCGCGACTGCGAGCCGCGCTACCTCCTCGCCCGGCACGCCGGCCGCACGGTCGGCGCGCTCCCGCTGTACGAGTTCCCCGGCGACGTACCGAAGTTCTACGACCCCGCGCATCTGCTGCCCGTCCCGCAGACCACCGGGGCGACCGCCCGCCCGTACGTCCTCGGCGGCACCCGGGCCGGCTACACCACCGAGGTCCTGCTCGCCCCCGGGCTCGACGAGGACGTGGCCCGGGCCGCCGCCCGGGCCCTACTCGGCCGGGTGCGGCAACTGCGCCGGGACGGCGGCCTCGCCGCCCTGCTCTATCTGACCGACGAGACCGCGGCCCTGCTGCTGCCCGAACTCGGCTCCGAGGACCGGCTGACGCTGGTCGACTCCCGCGCCCGCATCGACGTGGACGCGGACGGCCTCGACGGGCTGCGGGCCCGGGTGGGCCGCAAGACGCGGGCCCGCATCCGCAACGAGATGCGCAACTTCGAGGAGGCCGGCTGCGTCCGCGAGGTGCTGCCGCTGTCCGCCTGCCACCAGGAGCTCGGGCCGCTGGCCGCCCAGGTCCTGCTGCGCTACGGCTACCCGACGAGCGCCGAGGAGGAGGCCGCCCGGTTCGCCTCGCAGGCGGAGCGGCTCGACGACCTCACCCAGGTCGTCCTCGCCCGCCGGGACGGCCGGGTGGTGGGCTTCACGCTCTTCTTCGTCCGGAACGGCACGATGTACGGCCGGGTCCACGGGCTCGACGACACGCTGGCCCGCCGTGCCTCCCTCTACTTCAACCTGACCTACTACCACGCGATCGAGTACGCGGCCGGGCACGGCGTCACCACCCTCGACCTCGGCTGCGACTCGCACGAGACGAAGGTGCTGCGCGGCGCGGAACTCCAGCCGCTGTGGGGCCTGTTCCTCGACCTCCCGCTGGACGCCGCCGGCCGCGCCGAGCTGCGCGCCCGGCACGAGGAACGGCTCGGCACCTTCGCCGCCTGGGACCCGCGGATCCGGACCGCCGTCGCGGACCGGGTCGCCGAGCGTCTCGCCGACCACCCCGCCGACATCCTCGCCGGCGGTCCCGCCGACCGCCTCGCCGACCACGCCTGAGGAGCCTCTTCATGGACAACCCCCTCGACACCCTCCCCGGGGAGCGGGTGCGCGCCCTGGTGGACCGGTACGCCACCGGGCCGCTCGCCGACGCCTACCGCCACCTGGACGGCGTGGCCGAGCCCGCCCTCGCGGACGTCCCCGTCCTCACCAAGGACGACTTCCGCGCCGCGCTCCCCGGCACCATGGAACGGGCCCGCGAGGCCCGCTTCGGCTCGCTCGTCTACGCCAGCGGCGGCACCACCGCGAGCCCCAAGCTCAGCCTGATCCCGAGCCACATGTTCGTCCCCGACGTCGCCGCCCACTGGAACCCGCTCACCGGCGACGACGTCCTGCTCAACTACGACACCCCGGGCCTGCTGTCCTCGGCGCACAACTTCTTCAACGGGCTCGCCGACCTCGCCGGCGCCGTGAGCGTCCCGCTCGGCGCGGTGGACGACGAGCGCGTCCCGCGCTGGCTGGACACCGTCGAGTCGCTCGGCGTCACCGCCTTCAACGGCACCCAGAGCCAGATCGCCCAGCTCGTCCGGCTGTGCGTGGAGGCGGGCCGCAAGCCGCCGGCCTTCCGCAAGATCCTGTGGAACGGCGAGGCGTTCAGCGCCTCGGCCGCTGCCCTGGTCCGCGAGCAACTGCCCGACGCCGGCCTGTACGGCGTCTACGGCTCCACCGAGACCTGGGTGATCGGCCACAACGGCCCCGGCTGCGACCTGGACACCTTCCACCTGCTGCCGTACCAGCACATCGAGCTCGACGAGGGCATGATCCTCGTGACGAACACCCACCCCGACTGCCTCAACCCGGTGCTGCGCTACCGCATCGGCGACCGCGGAAGCCGGGTGGACTGCCCGTGCGGCCGCGGCCCGGCGCTGAAGGTGCACGGCCGGGACGACCCGCAGCTCAAGTTCCTCAGCATCCTCGTCACCCCGCAGGAGGTCGCCGAGGCGGCCCGCGCCGTCCCCGCGGTGACCGGCGTCCAGGTCGTCATGGTCGACCACGGCGCGGCCGAGGAGCGCATGGAGCTGTACGTCACGCTCGCGCCCGGCACCGACACGGACGGGGCGGTGGCGGAAGTCCGGCACCGCGTCCTCACCGACGTGTACAGGTTGGGGTTCGAGGTGGCGGCCGTCCCCCACGCCTTCGAGGTGCGTGCGGTGGAGCGGCTGTGGGTGAACCCGCGCTCGAACAAGACGCCGCTGCTGCGCCACCGCGGCGGCACCGACCCGGAGGAGAAGTGGAATGGCAACGGCTGAGCGCAGGGTCGTGGTCGTCAGCGGCGGCGGTACGGGCATCGGCAGGGCCGTCTGCGCGGCCTTCGCCGCCGAGGGCGCCGAGGTCGTCGCCCTCGGGCGCCGCGCCGAACCGCTGGAGCGCACCGCGAAGGAGCTCACCGAGGAGCACGCGGCGGCGGGCGGCTCGGTCCGCGCCCTGACCGCCGACCTGACCGAGCCGGCCGAGGCGGAGCGGGTCCGCGAGCAACTGGGCGCCGCCCACGGGCGGGTGGACGTGGTCGTCAACGGGGCCGGCGGCAACGTGCTGTTCGGCGCGCCGGAGGGCGCCACCGACGGCCTCGCGGGCGCGGCCTGGCACTGGACCGGCAATTTCCGGTCGAACGTGCTGACCGCCGTCCTGCTGACGGAGGCCCTGCGGGACCTGCTTGCCGCCCCCGGCGGCCGGGTGGTGCTGCTCAGCTCGATCGCCGCCTACCGGGGCTCGGGTTCCGGCTCGTACGCGGGCGCCAAGGCGGCGCTCCACCCGTACATGTACGACCTCGCCGCCGACCTCGGTCCGCGCGGCATCACCGTCAACACCGTCGCCCCCGGCTACATCGCGGACACCGAGTTCTTCGGGCCCGGCGGGGTGGCCGAGGCGCGCCGCCGGATGCTCGTCGAGCAGGCGATGAACAAGCGCGCCGGGGCGCCCGCCGACGTGGCGGAGACCGTCCGCTGGCTGGCCTCGCCGGCCGCGGGCCATGTGACGGGACAGATCGTCCAGGTCAACGGCGGTGCCGAGAAGGGCCGTTGACGCAAAGGCTCGACGACGCCGGTCCGGGACCGGCAGGGGGAGTGGAAGCGTTGATATTCGCCGATTCCGTGGCCGTGAAGGCCTTCGAGGAAGGGCACGAGGAGCGGCTGCGGGTCACCGAGGCCGGATTCGGGCGGGAGCTCGTCGCCGAACGGCAGCGGGTGAAGCTCGACCGGCTGTGGGACCGGCTCGCCGACGTGCCCTACTACCGGGGCGTCGACGCGGTGGCCGAACGGGCCTTCGCCGACGCGCCGTTGACGCCGAAGGCGGCGCTCAAGGCGGAACCGGACCGGTTCCTGCGCCAGGGCGCCGGGCCGTACCACAAGTACTACGAGACCTCCGGGACGACGTCGGCGCCGACGCCGACCCCGCGGCTGGTCGAGGACACGGTGCTCAACACCGTGTCGGTGGCGTCCCTGTGGTCGCGCACCCTGCGCCCGGGCGACCGGGTCGCCTCGCTGCTGCCCTCGGACGTGGCGCCCGTGTGCGACCTCGTGGCCGGCGTGTCCGAGTACCTGGGCTGCACGATGCTGCGGTGCTACCCGTTCAGCCAGGGCATGTGCGACTGGGACCGGCTCGACGTCCTCTTCACCCGTTACCGGCCGGAGCACGTCTTCGCGGCGCCCGGCGTGCTGCTGCAGTGGACCCGGGTGCTCAAGAGCCGCGGCCGTCTCGCCGAGGTCGCCGCGAGCGTCCGCAGCCTGATGCTGCTCGGCGAGGTCAGCACCCCGCCGCTGCGGGCCCGGCTCGCCGAGCAGTGGGGCGCCCGGGTCCTCGACGCCTCCTACGGCAGCACCGAGACCGGCACCATCGCGGCGGCCTGCGAGCACGACCGGCTGCACGTCCTGGAGCACAGCCACGTCGCCGAGGTCGTCGAGCGGCCCGGCGGCGAGGCCGTGCCGGCCGTGCCCGGGGCACACGGCGAACTCGTCGTCACCCCGCTCAACAACCACGCCCGGCCGCTGCTTCGGTACGGCACCGGTGACCTGGTCACCGTCGGGGACGGCGCCGACTGCGCCTGCGGCGTCGCCCTGCCCGTCCTCACGGTGCACGGCCGCGACACCGACGGGGTGGCCCTCGGCGGCACCCGCCTGACCGCGGAGGCCGTCGAGCGGATCGTCTACACGACCCCCGGCGTGACCGGCTACCTGATGCAGCTCAAGAACTCCGACCCGGACGCCGGACGCCTCCTGCTGGAACGCGACGTCGACTTCGACACGGCCGTCGACGCCGACCCCGACGCGATCTGCCGGGCGGTCGGCGAGCGGTTCGCCGCCGAGGGCGTGCACTGGAAGGCGGTCGCCCTGGTCGGGCAACTGCCGCAGACCACCAAGGCCGGCGGCAGCCAGAAGAACTGGAAGCGGACCAACGTGCAGTGGGTGGACTGACGATGACCGACACCCTCACCGAGACCGCGCTCGCCCGCACGGTGTGGACCGAGGACGGCGGCGCCCGGCAGGGCGGCGCCGACCTGTGGTGCACCTACGCGGCGGTGCGCACCGCGACCTGGCTCGGCGAGACCCTGCCCGGCCGGGACGCCACCGTGGCCACCCTCCTCGCCCGGCAGAACCCCGACGGCGGCTTCGCCTGGCAGAAGGGACTGCCCTCGGACATCTGGGCCACCTACTACTGCACCCAGGCCCTGAACGACCTGGGCGCCGAGGTGCCCGAACGGGACGCGCTCGCCGCGTGGCTGGGCGGCGTGCAGGACGCCGACGGCGGCTTCTCCATGACGCCCGGCCAGCGCGCCGACATCTGGGCCACCTACTACGCGACCCGCACCTACGCCGAGATCCTCCGCCGGCCCGTGCCGCGCCCCGGGGCGCTGCGCGCCTGGCTGGCCGGCACCCAGCGCGCCGACGGCGGACTCGGCTGGAACCCGGGTGCGGCCGAGTCCGACGTCCGGGCCTGCTACTACGGGGCGATGGCGCACCGGGCCGCCTTCGGCGCCGACGAACCGGTGCCCTGGGACCTGCCGGCCCTGACCACCTGGCTCCGTGCCCGCCAGACCGCCGACGGCGGCTTCGTCTTCGACACGTCCGAGGACGCGGCGACCTGCATGTGGGCCACCTTCCGGGCCGTCCGCGCGCTCGTGGCGCTCGGCGCCCGGCCCGCGCGGGAGGAGGACTGCGTCGCCTGGATCCACGCCCGCCGGCTGCCCGACGGCGGCTTCGAACGCTGGGAGGGCTACGCCCACGGGGACGTCTGGGCCTGCTTCAGCGCCGTCGGCGCCCTGACCGCCCTGGACCGGGCCGTCCCCGCACCGGCCGGCGTCCGCGCGGCCCTGGAGTCCTGCGGCCTGCCCGAGGGCGGCTTCACCTATCGCGAGACCCCGGCCGCGGGCGACAGCCTGGCCACGGCGGCGGCGCTGATCCTGTCGACCCTGGCGGGGGCCGGGGGCGCCGCACCGGACGGGGACGCCCGGGCGGACCGGCTCGCCGCCTGGCTGCACCGCGCGCACCTCCCCCACGAGGGCGGGGTGATGTACATGCCGGGCCGGGGCGCCGAGGTGCGCTGCACCCTGTGGGCGGTGAGCGCGCTGAAGGCCGCGGGACGGCGGCCGCTCGACGCGGACCGGCTGGTCGCGTGGCTGCGGCTGCTGCAGAATTCCGACGGCGGCTTCGGCTTCTGGCACGGCCGCGGCTCGGACATGGTCGCCACCGTCTCGGCCCTGGAGATCCTCGCCACCGTCGGCCGCCCGCTGGAGGGGCTGGACGCCGCCGCGCTGCGCCGGTTCCTCGACGCCTGCCGGGACGCCGACGGCTACCGCTTCGCGCCGGGCGGCTCGGTCACCTGCGCGGCCACCGCGCAGGCGGTGCGCGCGCTGCACCTGCTCGGCGACCGGGACGGAGCCCGCGCCGAGGCGAAGCTGCTGGAACCGTTCCGCTCCCCGCTCGGGGGTTTCTCCGCCGTACCCCGGCACCTGCCCGACCTGGCCTCGACCTACCAGGCCCGGCTGACCGCGCGGACCCTCGCCGGCGCGGCAAGCACGGCAGGCGCGACCGGCACCGACGGGGAGGGGGACGGGCTCGACCGGTTCCTCGCCAAGATCCGCCGTCCCGGCGAGGGCCACGCCTGGTCGCCGCTGGGCCGCGGCTCCGGCGGCCCGCTCGCCGACGCGCTGGGCGCCCTCCTGGAAGTCCCCGGTCCGTCGCTGCCCGCGCTCAACCTCTGAGGAGCCCCCGTGCCGACCCTCACCGTGCGCACCACGGTCACCGACCCGGCGGCGCGCCGCCGGTTCGCCAAGCACATCAGCATGTGGATGCGCGGCCGGGGCGTGGACATCACCCACGTCCTGACCGAGTTCCGCACCCTGGACGCCGACTCCGTCTTCAGCGGCCCCTTCCCGCTCGCCTCCGCCGGGGCGGCGGGCGGGCCCGAGCCGCGCCATGTCGCCCTGGTCCGCTGTGTCGTGGACCGGGACCGGCCCCGCGCGTTCCTGGACGAGGCGGCGGCCGAGATCGCCCGCGGCCTCGCCCCGGAGGTGCCCGGGGACCGCGTCTTCGTCCAGTTCGAACCCATCGACCCGCTCCTGCACTACGCAGGCCACAAGGAGACCGCCGATGTCTGACACCGCCGCCACCCCGTCCGACGCGGAGATCGCGGACCGCGTCCGGTCCGCCGTCCGCTCCGTCGTCGGCTCCGAACTCGCCCCGGCGGACGACGCCCTGGAGCTCGCCCCCCGCTTCGACGCGTACGACAGCCTGGGCGTGCTCGACTGCGTCGGCGCCGTGGAGCGCGAGTTCGGGATAGCGGTCGACCTGGTCGACGACGACCTGCGGACGACGTTCGTGAGCGTCGCCGCGATCAGCGCCCTGGTCCGCCGCAAGCTCGACGACCAGGCCGTTCTCGGCGCGGCGTTCTGATGCAGGCTCCGGCGGCCGGGTTCACCCCCTACCGCACCTCCGGCACCACCGGCGGTCCGGTGACCTGGTGGCGCGGCCGGGACCAGCTCGACGCGGAAGCGGAGCTGCTGGCCGGGCTGTTCGCGGACGCCCGGCCGGACCTCGTCGTCACGCACGCCCCGCCGGAGCACCTCTTCGGGCACCTCATGGGCGTGCTCGTGCCGCGGCTGCTCGGCGTGCCCGCGACCCGGCTGCACCTCCTCGACGGGCTGCCCGCCGACTGCGCCCGGCCGCTGATCGCCGCCGTGCCGGCGACCTGGTGGGCGCTCGGGCACGCGGCCCGCGCGCTCGGGCGGTACGAGCGGGTCGAGGTCGTGCACAGCACGGCGCCGCTGCCGGAGCGGGCCGCGGCCGTGTGCGCGGCCCACGAGCGGCTGCGCCTCACCGAACTGCACGGTTCCACCGAGACCGGTCTGGTGGGCGTCCGCCGGGGCGGCGCGGGCGCGTGGGAGCTGGCCCGGGACGTCACCCCCGTCGGGCCGTGGCTGCCGGGCACGGAACGCAGGCTGTCGGTGTCGGGCCCCCGGCTCGCCCGTACGGCCCCGGACGCCGCCCTGCCGGACGCGTTCGTCCTGGACGACCTGGTGGTCCCGGCCGGCCCCCGCTCGTACCGCCTCGTCGGCCGCCGGGCCCGCCTGGTCAAGGTCAACGGCCGCCGGGTCAACGCCGACGGCGTCCTCAACCGCCTGCGGGCCGCGGTCCCCGGCTGCCGCCTGTCCTGGACACCGGTCTCCGACCCGGTCCGCGGCGAGTGGTACGAGATCCTGGCCGAGGACCCCGCCACCGTCCCCCGCGTCGCCCACGCGGTCTCCACCCTCCTCCCCCCGGCCGAACGCCCCCGCCGCGTCCGCCCGGCCCTCATGGGGGACGCGGAGCCGCCCTCCCGGTGAGACGCCCGTGAACCCGTCGCCCTCGCGGGCCCTGCCCGCGAGGGCGACGGCGGGGTCACTTCCCCGGGGCGGGCTCGGCCGGGTGGAAGCGGCGGCGGAGGAACTCGACGAGGAGCCGGAGCTCCGGCCGGGTGTCGTCGGGGGACCAGACGAGGGCGAGCGGTGCGGTCGGTTCCGGTGCGGTGAAGCGTTTGTAGCGGATGCCCTCGGCGCGCAGCAGCCGGGCGGTGGAGGCGGTCACCAGCGACACCCCGCCGTGTTCGGCGACCGTGGCGACCAGGTGGGTGTCGTCGGGTTCGAGCCGCCAGGGCTCGGGCGGCTCCGGGTAGAGACGGCCGATCACCGAGTCCCACAGCCCGGGGCTGTGCTCCCGCGCCACGAAGACCAGGGGCTCGCCCCACAGGCGCGAGGGCGCGACCCGGTCGGCGGTGGCGAGCGGATGGTCCTCGCGGACCACGAGCAGCACCGGCTCGTCCTCCAGCGGCAGCACGTTCCAGTGCCGGTCACCGCCCGTCTCCGAGCCGCCCACCCCCGCTCCCGTCCCCGCGCCCGCCTCCGCCGTCGGCAGCGGGGTCCGGACGAAGGCCGCGTCGACGCGGCCCTCGGCCAGGTGGCGCAGTTGCTGCGCGGTGCTCGCGGAGCCGGCCGAGAGCCGGATCTCCGGGTGCGCCTCGCGGAACGCCGACACCGCGGCGCGCAGGGCCGCCGAGTGCACCGACGGCGTGTATCCGAGGCGCAGTTCGCCGGCGACGGGCTCGGCGAGCGCCCGGGCCAGCCGGTCCACGGTGCCGGCCTGCTCCAGGAGCCGGGTCACGGGAGGCAGCAGGCGCTCGGCCGCCGGGGTGAGCTGCACGCCGCGCGGGCCGCGCACGAACAGCGGTGTCTCCAACAGGGTTTCGAGGGACTTGATCTGCTGCGACAGGGTGGGCTGCGACACCCGGCAGCGCACGGCGGCGCCGCTGAAGCTGCGCTCGGTGGCGACCGCGACGAAGTACCGCCACTGGCGGAGGGTGAGCGGCGCCGGCTCGGCCCCGGCCCCGGTCCCGGACCCGGTCCCGGACCCGGTCCCGGTCCCGGTCCCGGATTCGACCCCGACCCACTTCCCGGTACCGGACCCGGTACCGGCCGCCGTCCCGCTTCCGGTTCCGGCTCCGGCCCCGTCCGCCCGTCTCCGCTCCGCCGCCACGGCCGCGAGCGCGTAGTCGACCGTCACGAGGCGGCCCTCCCCGCTCCGCCGCCCGGCCCGGACGCCGGGCCGGCCCCCGGCTCGTACCACCGCTCCCGCAGGACCGCGCCCGCCGCCGCCACCGTCCCGGCCAGCGGTCGGTCCTCGTCGAGCGGCGGCATCACGTCACGCAGCCGCGCCCACACCGTGTCGTCCGCCGGTGGCCGCCCGGCGAGGCGGCCGAGTTGGGTGACGGCGACGGCGAGGGAGCCGAGGACCAGCCAGCCGAGCCGGATCGCCTCCTCGCCGGCCAGGGCGCCGTTGAGCGCCATGGGCACGTGGTCCTGGTTTCCCAGGTTGGTGGGCAGCGGGGTGAGCGTCGCGGGCAGGCCGAGCTGCCGGCACTTGGCCACCATCGAGGTGGCGGCGATCTGCACCCCGGCGAGCCCGCTCCGCGCGCCCGGCGCCGGCGTCAGCATCGGCGGCAGGCCGCCGTTGTGCGCCGGGTCCACCAGCAGGGCGAGCTGCCGTTCGGCGAGGAAGGCCAACTGGTGCGCGCAGAGGGTGAGCTGGTCGGAGGCGAGGGCGACGGGCAGCGCGTGGAAGTTGCCGCCGTGCCAGACCTGTCCGTCGACGACGACGGGGTTGTCGGTGCAGCCCTCCGCCTCGGTGGCGAGCACCGCCCCCTGGGCGTCGAGCTGGTCGAGCACCGCGCCGATGACCTGCGGCGCGCAGCGCAGCGAGTACGGCTCCTGGAGCGGCCGGTCCGGGTGGTGCCGGGCGCCGGCGGGCAGTTCGGCGCGGATCCACTCGGCGGCCCGGCGCTGGCCCGGGTGCGGCCGGACGCGCTGGAGCTGTTCCGCGTATGCCTGCGGGTTGCAGCCGAGCAGGGCGGCGGCGTGGCCGGTGAGCGCGGCGCAGGCCCGGGCCTGCGCCGTCAGCTCCAGATGGTTGAGCACGGCCACCGCGAGCGACACACTCGTGCCGTTGACGAAGGCGAGGGCCGAGCGTGCGGTCCAGGCGACGGGGCTGCCGCCCAGCTTGCGCAGGACCTGGTCGGCCGGGGTGGCGACGGGGCCGTCGTCCGTGTCGAGCCATGCCTCGCCCGCCCCGCCGAAAGCCAGGGCGGCGTGGGCGAGCGGGACGAGGTCGCCGCTCGCGCTCAGGCTGCCCTCGCCGGGGACGACGGGCACGAAGCCCCGGCCGAGCAGGTCGGCGACGGCTTCCCAGTGGGAGGGGGACACGGCCGACCAGCCGTGCCGCATGCCCTGGAGCCGCAGCCAGACCGCGAGCCGGGTGGCCTCCGGGGTGAGCGGTCGGCCCTGGCCGGTGCACAGGTGGTGGACGAGGCCGAGTCCCTGGGCGGCCGCGTCGTGGTCGGCGGCGTAGGCCACCAGGGGTCCGAAACCGCGGGTGACCCCGTAGACGGCCTCGCCCTCGGCGAGTCTCCGTTCGAGGGCCGCGTGTCCGTCGGCGATGCGCCGCCGGTCGTCGGGCGTCAGGACGAGTCGTCGGGCCCGCAGCGCGTCCCCCGCGAGCGCGCTCAGTGTGATCACGGCTTCGGCTGGTCCCAACCGGAGTCGAAGGGGACGACCGGTTCGGTGCGGTCCCAGCCCGAGTCGGCGAGGACGGACCGGCCGGATCCCTCGGAACCGGCGGCGCCGGTGGCGCCGGCCACGGAGGCGCCGCCGAGGGCGAGCGCGGTCACGCAGGCGAGGAGCGTCGGAGCGAGCTGGGCGATGGATATCGGCTTTCTCATCTCGGCTGTCTTTCTCTGCGGTTCACAAGGTGTTCATAAAGGGCGGGGTCGCCGCCACGGACCTTTGCACACATGCTGCGTGGCCGGTCCCCACCTCGGCAAAGAAGCGCCCCTGCACAGGTGTACATTTCCCAAGTGTGAAGCGCGGACATACCTGCGAAGACGGGAGCTTCTGTGACACCACACAGCCGCTTTCGGCCTGTGAAGCGGCACTCGACCAGTACCGCAAGGCCCTGGTCGAGAATCGGCTGGACCCGGAATCAGCCCTTCCGTGTCTGATGAGGCTCGGCCTCGTCGCCGAGAATCCGGATAGCCCCGGAAGACTGCGGCCGGTCCCGCCGACCGCCGCCGCGGCATCCGTTCTCGCGCCGCTTCAGCGGCAGATCCGGGAAACGCGGGAAAAGGAGTACGTGGTCCAGACCGCCCTGAATTCCTTTGAGGCGGTCTACGCGGAGCACCGCAGTCAGCACGGCGAGCTCTTCACGGAGCACCAGGGGCGGCGGAACATCGACAACGCCCTCGAAGAGGCCCTGAGCCGGTGCCGTACGGAGCTGATCACCGCCCAGCCCGGCGGGCGCCGCTCCCCGGAGACCCTCAGCGCGGCCCTGGAGCGCGACGGCGCCCTGCTCGCCCGCGGGGTCCGTCAGCGCACCCTCTACCAGCACGCCGTCCGCACCCACCCGCCGACGCTCGCCTACATCGAGCGGGTCGTCGCGCTGGGCGCCGAAGTGCGCACGGTCCCCGAGGTCTTCGAGCGGCTCATCATCTGCGACCGCAGCGTCGCCTTCGTGCCGGTCGGCGAGGACCGCGGCCGGGCCGCCCTGGAGATCCGTCACCCCGCGGTGGTCCGCATCCTGGCCCGGGCCTTCGAGCAGACCTGGGCCCAGGCGACCCCGGTCGACCCGGCCGCGGCCGCGCGGCCGGAGATCGTGCTCTCCGAGGTCCAGCTCACCATTCTGCGGGCGATCGTGGACGGCCAGACCGACGAGACGGTCGCCCGCCGGCTCGGCGTCAGCCGGCGCACGATCGGCGACCACGTCCGCCGGATCTCCGAGCGCCTCGGCAGCCACAGCCGCGCCCAGCTCGGCTATCTGCTGGCCTCCTCCGGCCTGGTGACACCGGAGACCTTCCCGGCGGGACGGCCCGAGGACGACGAGACCTGAGGACGCCCCGGTCCCGGATCCGCCGACGGAACCGCCCAGGCCACCGCCACCACCGCCGTCACACCGTCACCGCCGGCGCCCGCGGCGTCAGGCCAGTTGCTTGAGCCGCTCCACCGCCTCCCGGAGCACGTCGGTGCGCTTGCAGAACGCGAAGCGGACCTGCGTGCGGCCGGCGTCCTCGGCGTCGTAGAAGACCGAGTTGGGGACGGCGACGATCCCGCAGCGCTCGGGCAGGGACCGGCAGAAGGCGAGGGCGTCCTTCTCGCCGAGCGCGGCGACGTCCGTGGTGACGAAGTACGTGCCCTGGGGCCGGTAGACCTCGAAGCCGGCCTCCGCCAGACCGGTCGAGAGGAGCTCCCGCTTCGCCGCCAGATCGGCGCGGAAGGCGGTGAAGTAGGCGTCGGGCAGGGCCAGCGCCTCGGCCACCGCGTACTGGAACGGCCCGGACGAGACGTACGTCAGGAACTGCTTCGCCGAGCGGACCGCCGAGAGCAGCGGCGCGGACGCGGTGACCCAGCCGACCTTCCACCCGGTGAAGGAGAAGGTCTTGCCCGCCGAGGAGATGGAGACCGTGCGCTCGCGCATGCCGGGCAGCGAGATCAGCGGGACGTGCTCGCCGTCGAACACCAGGTGTTCGTACACCTCGTCCGTGACGACGAGCAGGTCCCGCTCCACCGCGAGCTCCGCGATCGCCGTCAGCTCCTCGCGGGTCAGGACCATGCCCGTGGGGTTGTGCGGGGAGTTCAGGAGCAGCAGCCGGGTGCGGTCGGTGACCGCGTCGCGCAGGGCGTCCAGGTCGGGACGGAAGTCCGGGGCGCGCAGCGTCAGCGGGACGCGCCGGCCGCCCGCCATCGCGATGCAGGCGGCGTACGAGTCGTAGTACGGCTCGAAGGCGATCACCTCGTCGCCGGGCTCCAGCAGGGCGAGCAGGGTCGCCGCGATGGCCTCCGTCGCGCCCGCCGTGACCAGGACCTCCGTGTCGGGGTCGACGTCGAGGCCGTAGAAGCGCCGCTGGTGGGCGGCGACCGCCGTGCGCAGCTCGGGGACGCCGGGGCCCGGCGGGTACTGGTTGCCCCGGCCGTCGCGCAGCGCCCGTACGGCGGCCTCGCGGATCTCCTCGGGGCCGTCGGTGTCCGGGAAGCCCTGGCCCAGGTTGATCGAACCGGTCCGGACGGCCAGCGCGGACATCTCGGCGAAGATCGTCGTCCCGAACTCCGCGAGCCGGCGATTGAGCAGCGGTCGTGTCATGACCGTCATCCTCGGGCGAAGCTCTGGACTTGCTCAAGTGCGCTTTGGGCGCGGAGCGGGACGGGCATCCCCCAGGCGCGGGGCGCGAAAGCTCCGTAAGTCACCGGAAAGACGGAAACGTACGGGGGACGACATGGAAGCGGTAGTGATCGTCGTGATCTGCGCTCTGGTGGTCATCGGCTTCGCGTCGGCGGTGAGCGGCGGCTCCCGTCGCCGCCGCCGGCACCGGGGCGGCTCGTCGGGCGGGGGTTCCTCCTGGAGCGGCTGCGGTTCGTCCTCGTGCGGGGGCGGCGGCGGGGGCTGCGGTGGCGGCGGAGGCGGCGACTGACGGGGGTGACGGGCGGGGCCGGCTGACGGGGCCGGTCCCGCAACACGCCCCGAGGGGCGTGCCGTTGGCGCACCGGGGGAACCACGCGGGCGATTCCTACTGAACAGTTGAACCCAAGTGCCCCCTAGGGGATGGAAACCACGTCAAGTTGGGTAAAAACACAGCGAGCTGCCCACGGTTCATGATTCCCTCGCTGTCGAGAACATCCAGCCCTCGGACCGTGTGTGGACCCGAGCCGGCGATCCCCACTCCCGGTCGAAACCCTTCACCGGGACGCCCCCGGCCCACCCGTCAAACCGTGTTTGCGGAGCCGACCCATGCTCACGACCCTGAAAACCTCCTACACCGACACGCGCGCGGCCGATCTGGCCTGGGCGCTGGGGCGCGACCCGCTGCCCGCGCTCGCCGTGCTCGACCTCGAACTCGCCGGAGCGAAGCTGCAGTTGCGGCTGCTCGGTGCCTCCCATCAGGTGCTCCTGGAGGAGGAGGACCGCAGTTGCTCGGAGACCGTCGCCTGCATGCCCGGCAGCAGCACCCCCTTGCCGCTGGGCGTGTCCAAGCGGGTGGGCGAGTGGGAGTACGAATTCGCGGCGCGCGTCGAGAATCTGACGCAGGGCTCCTTCGCGGGCCGCGCCCAGGAACTCCTCGCCCTCGTCGCCGACCACCCCCACGGGCTCGCGGGGACGTTCCCCGGCTCGCCGCACGCCTTCACCGCGATGCTGGCGCAGCGCCATGAGGGCCAGGTGCGCTGGCGCACCTGGCACGCGTACCCGCAGGAAGGGCAGTTGGTGGTGACCAGAACCCGGATCGGCGCGCGGATGCCGGCGACGCTCTGACCCTGCGCCGCTCCGGCGGGTGCGGTCACGTGTTTCAGGTGCACTCGTGCGGGTGACAGGGCGCGACAGGCGCGTGACGTAGCGTTACGGCATGACCGACCCGCCCGTGACCGTGCCCCTGCCGACCGAGCGGGCGGCGCGGCTGCCGGTGCGGCCGGGTGCGGTGCGGTATCCGGTCCTGGCGGTGGTCTTCGTCTGCGCCGCCTGCGGTCTCGTCTACGAGCTCGAACTGGTCGCTCTCGCCTCGTACTTGATCGGCGACTCGGTCACCCAGGCATCCGTCGTGCTGTCCGTCATGGTCTTCGCGATGGGTGTCGGCTCGCTGCTCGCCAAGCGGCTGCGCTGCCGGGCCGCGGTCGGCTTCGGTCTGGTCGAGTGCGGTCTGGCGCTGATCGGCGGCTGCTCGGCGATGGTGCTGTACGCGGCCTTCGCCTGGCTGGGCGACTCCCGGTACGTGCTGGTGGCGTTCTCGCTGGCCATCGGCGTGCTGATCGGGGCGGAGATCCCGCTCCTGATGTCGCTCATCCAGCGGGCGGAGTCCACCCGCCCCGCCGACCCGCCCCGCCCGGACCGCTCCGGCCGCCCGCACCGGCCGGAGCAGCAGGACGCCGCCGGGACGGTCGCCGACCTGTTCGCCGCCGACTACGTCGGCGCGCTCGTCGGCGGGCTGGCCTTCCCGTTCCTGCTGCTGCCCTGGCTCGGGCAGCTCACCGGCGCGCTCGTCACCGGCGCGGTGAACGCGGTGGCGGGCGGCGGGCTCGTCCTGTGGCTCTTCCGGCACGACCTGACGGCCCGTTCGCGGGCGCTGCTCATCGGCGCCAACCTCCTGGTGCTCGCCGTCCTCGCCGCCGCGACCGTGCTCGTCGACGACTTCGAGCGGGCCGCGCGCCGGGCGGTGTACGGGGACAGCATCCGGGTCGCCGTCCAGACCGAGCTCCAGGAGGTGGTGGTCACCGGCGAGCGGGGCGGGCCGCCCGACCTGTTCCTGAACGGCCGGCTGCGGGTCGGCGGCCACGACGAGCACCGGTACCACGAGGCCCTGGTGCACCCCGCGATGAACGGCCGGCACGCCCGCGTCCTGATCCTCGGCGGCGGCGACGGGCTCGCCGCCCGCGAGGTGCTGCGCTACCCGGACGTCCGCGCGGTCACCGTCGTCGAACTCGACCCCGGCGTGGTCCGGCTCGCCCGCACCGGCCCCGACCTGGCCGCGCTCAACGGCCACGCCTTCCGGGACCCCCGGGTGACCGTCGCGTACGGGGACGCCTTCCGCTGGCTGCGCGGCTCCCGGCCCGTGCAGGAACGGTACGACGTGGTGATCTCCGACCTTCCCGACCCCGGCATCACCTCCAGCGCCAAGCTCTACTCGGCGGAGTTCTACGGGCTCGCCGCGGGCGCCCTCGCCGACGGCGGACGGCTCGTGGTCCACGCCGGATCGGCCGCCGCCCGGCCGCGTACGTACTGGACCGTCGAGGCGACCCTGCGCGCGGCGGGCTTCGCCACCCGCCCGTACGGCGCCGACGGCCGCACCTCCGGATTCGCCGGACCCGACCGGGTCGGCCGCGCCTCGACCGGCACGGAGCGGACGGCGGGGGAGTGGGGCTTCCTGCTCGCCGTCCCCGGTGCCCGGCCGCCCGCCCTCGCCCTGTCCCCGCGGGTCCCGCCGCTCCGCTCGCTCACCCCCGACGCCCTGGCCGCGGCCGCGAGCCGCGTCGAGCGCACCCGCACGGGCGGGCCGGCCGGGCTGCCGCCCTCCACACTGGTGCACCCGCGGTACTGAGTGCCCGAACAGGCGACGGGCGGCCCCCGGCTGAGTAGGCTCGGCTCCCATGGAGCATGAGGTGTTCGTCCCGATCCCGGCCGAGGTCCTGCGCGCCACCCTGACGGACCCCGCCCGGGCCGCGCGCTGCGTCCCCGGCTTCCAGCAGGACGCCGACGGGGGTGGTCCGCTCACGGGCCGGCTGAAGGTCCGGGTCGGCGGCAACACCATCACCTACCGCGGGTCGCTGCGGATCGCCGAGAAGGACGGGCGCTTCGCCGTCGAGGGCGAGGGCACCGAGGTCCGCGGCAAGGGCACGGCCGCGCTGGCGCTCACCGTCGCGCTCACGCCGGTGACCGAGGGCACCACGATCGGCTTCACCGGAGAGGTGACGGCCACCGGGCGGCTCGCGGACACCGACACCGAGGCCCGGGCCGCCGCGGGGGCCCGGCTGCTCGACCGGTTCGCGGAGGCCCTGGTGGCCGTCGCCGACGTGGAGGCCGAGATCGCCGCCGAGGCGCGGGAGGCGGAGGCCCGGGCGGAGGCGGACGCGGACGCGGAGGCCGCGAGCGACGACGACGGGGTCGACGACGGCGTGGAGGAGCCCGGCCGCCCCTCGGTCTTCGACACCCCGGTGCCGCCGCCGTCCCTCGACCCGCTCGCCGACGAGACCTTCGACGCGGCCGGCGGACCGCCGGACGGTCCCGTGGAACCTCTCGACGGCTCCCCGGACGCCCCCCTCGGCGGCCCGCTCGACGGGCCCCTCGGCGACGGCGAGGGCGCCGACGAGGCCGACGACGTCGTCGCCCTCGGCCGCGGCGGCCAGCCCGCCGAGGCGGCGCATGCCCGCCGGACCATGATCGGACGGAGCGCGGAGGAGGTCGACCACGCCCCGCCGCGCGGCCGCTACGCCCCCGTCCCGGCCGCCGAGAGCTCCAGCGCCACGGCCACCCTGCGCTGGATCGCCCCCGCCGCCGCGCTCGCGCTCGCCTCCGCGGTCGTCGTCGGACGCGCCCTGCGCCGCCGCCGCTGACGACCCGCCACGGCATCGCCTAGGGTCGGAGCGTGAGCAATCTGACGCGACTGACGGCCGGCGACGCCGAGTTGACCATCGACCCGGAGCACGGCTGCCGCATCGACAGCCTCCGCATCGGCGGTACCGAACTGCTCCTCCAGGGAGCGCGCTACGGGTCCTTCGTGATGGCCCCCTGGGCCGGCCGGACCGAGAACGGACGCTTCCGCGACGGCGCCACCGTCCACCGACTGCCCGTCAGCGAGAACGCCGCCCCGCACGCCCTGCACGGCACCGTCCGGAACGTGGCCTGGAAGACCGCCGAGGTCACCGCGACGACGGCCGCCTTCACCACCGAGCTCACCGACCCCTGGCCGTACGAGGGCATGGTCACCCAGGTCGTCGAGCTCACCGAGGACGCGCTCACCCTCCGGCTCGGCGTGGAGACGGCCGGGGTGTCCTTCCCCGCGCAGGCCGGCTGGCACCCGTGGTTCCGCCGCAGCCTCGGCGGCCCGGACGTGGAGCTCGACTTCAGCCCGGCCTGGCAGGAGGAGCGCGGCGAGAACCACCTGCCCACCGGCCGCCGGATCGATCCGACGCCCCGCCCCTGGGACGACTGTTTCGGCATGCCGGGCGGCGTGGACGTCACCCTCACCTGGCCCGGCGCGCTGGAGCTGCGGCTCACCAGCCGGGCCGAGTGGGTCGTGATCTACGACGAGCCGGCGGACGCCGTCTGCGTCGAGCCGCAGTCCGGCCCCCCGAACGGCCTCAACACCCTGCCGCGCCTGGTCACCCCGATCGACCCGCTGGAGGTCGAGACGACCTGGGCCTGGCGGCGGCTGTGAGCGGGCGGCTTTAAGGGCCTTTCTTTCGGATCAGGCCGGGTCAGGGAGCGGCGTCTGGTGCGTGCGATCGCAAGGCGGAGGAGGGAGTCCATGCGGAGCATCGGCGACCGACGACAACGCGGCGAGCGTGCGTGCCAGGCGTCGCGAGCCCGGCAAGATCCGAAAGGAAGGCCCTAAGCTCGTGCGCATGACTGACGTACGCGCTGAGCTGCTCCAGCAGATCAAGGACAAGGCCGTGGTGCACGGCAAGGTGACCCTTTCCTCGGGTCGTGAGGCCGACTACTACATCGACCTGCGCCGGATCACGCTGGACGGCGAGGCCGCGCCGATGGTGGGCCAGGTGATGCTGGACCTCACCGCCGATCTGGACTTCGACTGCGTCGGCGGCCTCACCCTGGGCGCCGACCCGGTCGCCACCTCGATGCTGCACGCCTCCGCCGCGCGCGGGCAGCGCCTCGACGCCTTCGTCGTCCGCAAGGCCCAGAAGGCGCACGGCATGCAGCGCCGCATCGAGGGTACGGACGTCAAGGGCCGTCGCTGCCTGGTGGTCGAGGACACCTCGACCACCGGAGGCTCGCCGCTGACCGCCGTCGAGGCGGTCCGCGAGGCCGGCGGCGAGGTCGTCGCCGTGGCCACGATCGTGGACCGCGGCGCCGCCGGTGCCATCGCCGAGGCGGGTCTGCCGTACCTCACCGGCTACGAGCTGTCGGATCTCGGACTGGCGTAACCGCGGCGACCTCGCGACGGACGGGTCCGACCCGGTCAAACCCGTCCCGACCTGCTGTTTTGCCGAGGGGTGGAGTGTTTCACGTGAAACACTCCACCCCTCGCCGCGTACTGCCTGTGGGAGCCCGCGGAAGAGTCTGGAAGGATGGGGGCGACGATGACGTCGCCCCCATGGTCAGGGACAAGCAACGCACACACCCGCACATCACAAGGAGCGGACGAATGCCCATCGCAACCCCCGAGGTCTACAACGAGATGCTCGACCGGGCGAAGGCAGGCAAGTTCGCCTACCCGGCCATCAACGTCACCTCGTCCCAGACGCTCCACGCGGCGCTGCGCGGTTTCGCGGAGGCCGAGAGCGACGGCATCATCCAGATCTCGACCGGTGGTGCCGAGTTCCTGGGCGGCCAGCACAACAAGGACATGGTCACCGGCGCCGTCGCCCTGGCCGAGTTCGCGCACATCGTCGCCGCGAAGTACGACATCACGGTCGCCCTGCACACCGACCACTGCCCGAAGGACAAGCTGGACGGCTACGTCCGCCCGCTCCTGGAGATCTCCGCCGAGCGCGTCTCCCGCGGTGTGAACCCGCTCTTCCAGTCCCACATGTGGGACGGCTCCGCCGAGACCCTCGCCGACAACCTGGCCATCGGCCAGGAGCTGCTGGCCAAGGCCGCCGCCGCCAAGATCATCCTCGAGGTCGAGATCACCCCGACCGGCGGCGAGGAGGACGGCGTCAGCCACGAGATCAACGACGAGCTGTACACCTCCGTCGACGACGCCATCCGCACCGCCGAGGCCCTGGGCCTGGGCGAGAAGGGCCGCTACCTGCTGGCCGCGTCCTTCGGCAACGTCCACGGCGTCTACAAGCCGGGCAACGTCGTGCTCCGCCCCGAGCTGCTGAAGGACCTCCAGGCGGGCGTCTCGGAGAAGTTCGGCAAGGCCGCCCCGTTCGACTTCGTCTTCCACGGCGGCTCCGGCTCCACCGCCGAGGAGATCGCCACCGCCATCGAGAACGGCGTGGTCAAGATGAACCTCGACACCGACACCCAGTACGCCTTCACGCGTCCGGTGGCGGACCACATGTTCAAGAACTACGACGGTGTCCTGAAGGTCGACGGCGAGGTCGGCAAGAAGTCCACCTACGACCCGCGCACCTGGGGCAAGCTCGCCGAGGCCGGCATGGCCAAGCGCGTCGCCGAGGCGTGCGTCGCGCTGCGCTCGGCCGGTACGAAGCTGAAGTAAGCGCTGTTGTACGACAGGGCCCGGCGCCACGAACGTGGTGCCGGGCCCTGTCGTCGTATCCGGCTACCTGGAGGATGAGCTGTGGCGTTCGACTTCGACCGCGCGATCGACCGGCGCGGCACCTGGTCGGTCCAGTGGGATGGCATATCCGACCGCTTCGGCGTCCCCGACCTGCTGCCCTTCACCATCTCCGACATGGACTTCGGCTCCCCGCCGGCCGTCCTCGACGCCCTGCGGGCGCGGGTCGACCACGGCGTGTTCGGCTACACCGACTGGCGGCTCGGCGAGTTCCGCGAGGCCGTACGGGACTGGTACGCCACCCGCCACGGCACCGCCGTCGACCCCGAGGCGATGGTCTACGCGCCGTCCGTGCTCAACCAGCTCTCCCAGCTCCTGCGCATGTGGACCGGGCCCGGCGACGGCGTGGTCGTCCACACCCCCACCTACGACGGCTTCCGCAAGGCGGTCACCGGCCTCGGCCGCGAGCTGCGCGGCGTCCCCGTCGGCGACACGGAGGCCCTGGAACGGGAGCTGGCCCGGCCCGACAGCCGCATGCTGCTGCTCTGCTCCCCGCACAACCCGACCGGCCGGGTGTGGCGGGAGGAGGAGCTGAAGGAGTTCGCCGAGCTGGCCGAGCGGCACGGCGCCGCCGTCGTCAGCGACGAGATCCACGCCGATCTGACCGGCGACGGCCACCGCCATGTGCCGTGGGCGGCGATCGCCGAGCCGGGACGCGGCCGGCGCTGGGCCCTGGTGACCTCCGGCACGAAAGCCTTCAACTTTCCCGCGCTCTCCGGCTCCTACGGCTTCCTCGGCGACCCCGAGGAGCGGGCCGCCTTCGTCCGCCGCATGGAGACCGGCGAGGGCCTGGCCTCCCCGGCCGTGCTCTCCCTCACCGCCCACATCGCCGCCTACCGGCACGGCGCCCCCTGGCTGGACGCGCTGCGGGCGTACGTCGCCGGCACCATGAGCCTCATCCGCGAGCGGCTCGCCGACGGCCTCCCGGAGACCGACTGGTCCCCGCCGCAGGCCGGCTACCTCGCCTGGATCGACCTGCGCCCGCTGGGCATCGACGAGACCGCGCTCCAGGAGGAGCTGGTGAGGACCGAGCGGGTCGCGATCATGCCGGGCGGCGTCTACGGCACCCCGGGCTTCGTCCGCCTCAACGCCGGCTGCCCCCGCGCCAAGGCCGAGCGCGGCGTGGACGCGCTGATCCGTGCGGCGACCCGCCTGCGGACATGAAGCGACGACCTGGCCGTTTTATCGACTTTCCTGAAGTTGACGCGTTCACGTATACCGGGAGGCGCGCTGTCCGGGGCGTGATCTAGGCTGCGCATCACCGCGCCCCGTTTCTGGGGGCCGGAGGCCATTTTTGGGGGGTCTCTTCATCGTGCGTAAGCGCACTCTCTCGGCCGCGACCTCGCTCGCGGTCCTCTTCAGCTCCGCGGCACTGGTCGCGGGTACGGCGGGCCCGGCTGCTGCGGACAGCAGCGTCGCCCTGCCGGTGTCGTCCGTGGGCGACATGGTGGTGGACGGCGTCCACCAGAAGATCTTCATCAGCGACCCGACCAACGGCAAGCTGGTCGTCACCGACTACGCGGGCACCGTTCTGACGACCCTGGCGGACCTGCCAGGCGTCCGGGGCCTGGAGATCTCCGCCGACTCGTCGCGCGTCTACGCGGCCGTGGCCGGCAAGGGCGAGATCCTCTCCATCAGCACGGAGACGCCCACCGACGCGATCGGCTACGACCTCGGTGAGGCCGAGAACCCGGCGGACCTCGCGATCGCGGGCGGCAAGATCTGGTTCGGCTACGGCAAGGCCGGGGCCGGCAACCTCGGTTCCCTGGACCTCTCCGGTGAGACGCCGCAGGTGGCGCTCGCCCAGGCGGCCGACGGAACCTTCTTCACGGCGCCCCTGCTCGGCGCGGACCCGGCCGCGCCCGGCGTGCTGGCTGCGGGCACCGGGGGCGGCGGCACCGCCGGCGTGTGGGTCTTCGACGTGTCGGCGGGCAGTGCCACGGTGAAGGCCAGCCTTCCCAACGCCGGCACCAATCTGGGCGAGCTCGACGTCACGCCCGACGGCACCCAGGTCATCACGTCGAGCGGGTACCCGTACTACCACCAGGCGTACTCCACCACGGACCTGTCCGAGGTGACGCGCTACCACAGCGCGAGCTACCCGAACGCCGTGGCCATCGCGTCCGACGGCACCATCGCGGCCGGCACCGCCTCGTCCAGCGAGAAGGACGTCCGTGTCTTCAGGCCGGGCAACTCGACCTCGGTCCACGAGTTCGAGACGGGAGGGAACGTCGCCGCCGGCGCGCTCGCCTGGGCGCCCGACAACAGCAAGCTGTTCGCGGTGTCCCAGAGCTCCTACGGCGGCCCGGCCCGGCTGAACATCCTCGACGATCCGACCAAGGCCGGCGCGACGGTCACCGTCAACGCCCCGTACAGCGCGGTCCTGCTCAAGCCGCTCACCGTCACCGGCACCGTGACGTCACCCGTGGCGCTGCCGGCCGGCACAGCGGTCGAGGTGACCCGCGTCGACGCCGCGAACCCGGAGGGCACGTCCCTCGGCGGCCAGACGCTGGGCGCCAACGGCGCGTTCTCCTTCACGGACACGCCGACCGTCGCGGGCAGCATCACCTACAAGGTGACGTACGCGGGTGACGCCGAGCACGCGGCCGCCACCGGGACCGCCGTGGTCCGGGCCGCGCAGGCCACGTCGTCGGTCGTCGTGAACGCCCCGACCACCGCGCCGGTGCTCAAGCCGCTCACCGTCACCGGCACTGCTACGTCCACCGAGGCGCTTCCGGCCGGTACGCCGGTCGCGGTGACCCGCTTCGACGTCGAGAACCCGCAGGGCAAGGCGCTCGGCACCAAGACGCTCGCGGCGAACGGCGCGTTCTCCTTCGCCGACACCCCGACCGCGGCCGGCAACGTGACCTACAAGGTGACGTACGCGGGCGACACGCAGCGTGCGGCGGCGTCCGGCAGCGCGCTGGTCAAGGTCTCGCACAACAAGACCGCGATCTCGATCGACCGCAACGGCACCCTCGTCAACTACGGCAGCACGGTCACGTACACGGCCACGCTCGGCCCGACGTACAAGAACCGGACCGTGGAGATCTGGGCCGACCCGTGGGGGCCGGAGCCGAAGCGGCTGCTGAAGCGCGGCACCGTCAACTCGGCCGGCAAGCTGTCCGCGTCGATGTGGATGAACCGCGACACCACGGTGACGGCGGTCTTCGCCGGTGACGCCCGCTACGCCTGGGCGCAGGCCAAGTCCGGCGTCTACACCAAGGCCGGCGTCTCCACCTCGCTGTCGCGCCACTACAAGTGGACCAAGATCGGCACCACCTGGTACCAGACGTACCGCACGTCGAACTACGCGCTGATCACCACCTGGCACAACGCGTACCCGAACCGCAGCACCCGTCTGGACGCCCAGATGTGGTACGCCGGCGCCTGGCGTGACCTCGGGCCGGAGTACTTCCTGCTCGACCGGTACGGCAAGTCGTACGTGCGCTTCGACGGCGACCCGGTCCTGGCGGGCCACAAGTTCCGCATCCGCTCCGCCTACATCGACGGCACCTCCGGCGACAACGTGAACGCCACGGCCTACGGGCCGTGGAAGTACTTCAACTTCACCCGCTGATCACGCCGACCTCCCCGTGAGGTCGTAGGGGCCCCGTCCGCCGTTCCGGTGGGCGGGGCCCTGCCGTGCGCGGGACCATGGCAGGCATGGACATCCGGCTCGCCTCGGCAACCGGGCGGTGGATCGTGTTCACGACCGTCCTCGGCTCGGGGATGGCGCTGCTCGACTCCACCGTCGTCAACGTCGCGCTGCCCCACATCGGAGAGGACCTCGGGGCCGACCTGGCCGCCCTGCAGT
The DNA here is from genome assembly GCF_040612775.1 of Streptomyces sp. NPDC006339. Classification (NCBI taxonomy): domain Bacteria; kingdom Bacillati; phylum Actinomycetota; class Actinomycetes; order Kitasatosporales; family Streptomycetaceae; genus Streptomyces; species Streptomyces sp. NPDC006339. The sequence goes on along the minus strand of NZ_JBEXQW010000032.1, from coordinate 43,591 downwards.
GGACGGTCAACGCCTACCTCCTCACCCTCGCGGGCCTCATCCTGCTCGGCGGGGCGCTCGGTGACCGGTACGGGCGGCGGCGGGTCTTCGTGATCGGCACCGTGTGGTTCGCGGCCGCCTCGCTGCTGTGCGGGCTCGCCCCGAACGCGGGTGTGCTGATCGCCGCCCGCGCCCTCCAGGGCGTCGGCGGGGCGCTGCTCACGCCGGGCTCGCTCGCGCTGATCCAGGCGAGTTTCCACGCGGACGACCGGGCGCGGGCGGTCGGTCTGTGGTCCGGCTTCGGCGGGGTGGGCGCGGCGGTCGGGCCGTTCGTCGGCGGCTGGCTGGTGGACGGTCCTGGCTGGCGGTGGGTGTTCCTCCTGAACGTGCCGCTCGCCCTCGTCTGCGTGCCGGTGGCGCTGCGGCACGTGCCCGAGTCGCGGGACGAGGCGGCGCACGGCCGGTTCGACGTGCTGGGCGCGGCCCTCGGCGCCTCGGCGCTGGCGCTGGTGACGTACGCGCTGATCGGCGAGGCGTGGTGGGCGGGCGTGGCCGGGGTGGCGGTCGGGGCCTGGTTCACGGCGGTGGAGCGGCGGCGTGGCCGGGACGCGATGGTGCCGCCCTCGATCTTCCGGTCCCGGCTGTTCACCGCGGTGAATCTGGTGACGCTGTGCGTGTACGCGGCGTTCGGCGGTTTCTTCTTCCTGGCCGCGCTCCAGCTCCAGGTGGTGTCCGGCTATTCGGCCCTGGGCGCGGGCACGGCCCTGCTGCCGACGACGGTCCTGATGCTGCTGCTGTCCGCGAAGTCCGGTGAGCTCGGCGAGCGGACCGGGCCGCGGCTGCCGCTCACGGTGGGGCCGCTGCTGTGCGCGGCGGGCATGCTGCTGATGCTGCGGGCCGGGCGGGACGCCTCGTACGCGGCGGACGTGCTGCCCGCCCTGCTGGTCCTCGGCCTCGGCATGACCGTCCTGGTGGCGCCGCTGACGGCGACCGTGCTCGGCTCCGTGGAGGTCTCCCGGGCCGGCCTGGCGAGCGGCATCAACAACGCGGCGGCGCGGGCGGCGGGCCTGATCGCGGTCGCGGCGCTGCCGCTGCTCGCGGGCATGGGCCCGGAGGCGTACCGCTCGGCGGCCGAGTTCGGCGCCACGTTCCGGCGGGCGATGCCGATCTGCGCCGGGGTCCTCGTGGCGGGCGCGGTCCTCGCCTGGTTCACGCTGCGCGTCCCGGCCCGGGCCGCCTGCCATCCCGAGTGCCGGGTGCACTGCGGGGTGACGTCCCCGCCGCTGGACCCGGGCCGTGCGGGGGCGGACGGCCCGGCGGGACCGGCGGGGGAGCGGCCGGGGGAGCGGCCCGGCCCGCCCGGCGGTCAAGGGGGCCCGGGCTGAGGCAGACTGGGGCGCATGGCCATCCACGAGAACCTGCTGGGGGGACCTCCCCCCACCCACCTGCCCGACGACCCGGAGCCCCGTGAGCTCCTGGCGGCCGGGACCGCCCCGGCCGAGGTCGCGGCGAAGTACCCGACCTCCTCGCTCGCCTGGGCGCAGCTCGCCGACGACGCGTACGAGGGCGGTCGCGTGATCGAGTCGTACGCCTACGCCCGTACCGGCTACCACCGGGGCCTCGACGCGCTGCGCCGCAACGGCTGGAAGGGCCACGGCCCGGTGCCGTGGGAGCACGAGCCGAACCGCGGCTTCCTGCGTGCCCTGCACGCGCTGGCCCGCGCGGCCGGCGAGATCGGCGAGAAGGACGAGTACGAGCGCTGCACGACCTTCCTGCGGGACTCCTCGCAGACGGCGGCGGACACCCTGGGCTGACGCCCTCCGGGCCCGTGGGGCCCCCTTCGGGCCCCGGCCCCGCCGTCCCGCATGCCCCCGCCCCTTTCCGGGGCGGGGGCGTTTCGGTCGGAGTCCCCCGCGCTGTTCGAGCGTGTTCGAAGCGGCCGGTACGATCCTTCGGACCGCACGCAGGGGGGAACTGTCTTGGGGAAGCGGGCCGCGACGGGACGTCGCCGGAAGGGAAGGAAACGGGGCACGGGGGGCGGGAAGGGACGGTTCGTCCTGCCGGTCCTCGCCCTCGCGCTGGTCTCGCTCGGCGGCGGGGCCGCGCTCGCCCACTACCACGGCCCGGACGACGCCGCCGCGCCCGCGCCCGGTCCGACGGCCGCGGGGCCGGCCCCGGGGGCCATCGCGGCCCCGCCGCCGTCACCCAGGCCCACGCCCCCACCGCCCCCGCCCCGGCCCACGCCGACCCCGAAGCCCACGCCGAAGAAGACCGCCGTGCCCCATTCGGGCGCGGGCACCTTCACCACGGCCCGCGCCACCGGCGACGCCGTCGGCACCGGCGGCTCGCTGCGCCGCTACCGCGTGCAGGTCGAGGACGGCATCGACGTCTCCGCCCACGAGGCCGCCGCGGAGATCCAGCGGATCCTCGCGCATCCGCGCGGCTGGGCCGCGCACGGGCGCGGCCGGTTCCAGTTGGTCACCGAGAACGCCGACTTCGTCATCCGGATCGCCACCCCCGACACCGCGGACCGGCTGTGCGCCGCGAACGGCCTGAACACCCGCGGCGAGCTGAACTGCGAGACCACCTCCGGCGTCGTGGTCAACCTCAAGCGGTGGCTGCTCGGCTCGCCGACCTTCGCGGGCCCCGCCCACGAGTACCGCCACCTGATCATCAACCACGAGGTCGGGCACGAGATCGGCATCCGGCAGCACATGGGCTGCCCGGGGCCCGGCCGGCTCGCGCCCGTCATGATGCAGCAGATCAAGGGGCTGCACGGCTGCCGTTCGAACGCGTATCCGTATGACGAAGAAGGGATCTACATCACCGGGCCGATCGTGTCATGATGCGCGTGGGAGCGCGCGCGACGACGCCGCCTCCCGAGGGGACCGGGGCTCCGTCGTCACACGGAAGGAGCGGACCGCTACCCGGAAGTACGTATCGAGGAGACAGAAATGTCAGCCTTCCCCGATGCCTCCGGAGCCGGTGCGGTCGACGCGCCGAACCTCGACTTCGCGGGCACCACGCCGTACGAGGACTATGTCCAGGCGGACGTCCTCACCCACCTCCAGCACCTGCGCTCGGACGACCCGGGCGAGATGGTCTTCCTGGTCACCACCCAGGTCATGGAGCTGTGGTTCACGGTGATCGTCCACGAGTGGGAGACCGCGAGCCACGCCCTGCGCCGGGACGACGTGCCCGTCGCCATGGACGCGCTCAAGCGGTCCGTACGCGAGCTGGAGGCGCTCAACCACTCCTGGCGGCCGCTCTCCCAGCTCACCCCCGCCCAGTTCAACGCCTACCGCGGCGCGCTCGGCGAGGGCTCCGGATTCCAGTCGGCGATGTACCGGCGCATGGAGTTCCTGCTCGGCGAGAAGTCGGCGTCCATGCTGGTGCCGCACCGCGGCGCGCCCCGCGTCCACGCCGAGCTGGAGAAGGCGCTCCACGAGCCCAGCCTCTACGACGAGACGCTGCGCCTGCTCGCCCGGCGCGGCCTGCCGGTGCCCGCCGAGGTCCTCGACCGCGACCTGGCCCTGCGCTACGAGCCGCACCCCGAGGTCGAGCGGGTCTGGGCCGGGATCTACGCCGACCCCGACCAGAACGGCGAACTCGTGCGCCTCGGCGAGGCCCTGAGCGATGTCGCCGAGCTGGTCTGGCGCTGGCGCAACGACCACCTGGTGGCCACCCGCCGCGCCATGGGCGCCAAGACCGGCACCGGCGGTTCGGCCGGCGTGGCCTGGCTGGAGAAGCGGGCCCAGAAGAACGTGTTCCCCGAGCTGTGGACGGCGCGCAGCCATGTCTGACACGTACGCGGAGCAGGCCGCACGGCTCGACGCGGCCGACGAACTGGGCAAGCACCGCGAGAAGTTCGCCCTCGACGACACGACGTACCTCGACGGGAACTCGCTCGGCGCGCTGCCCGCCCACGTGCCCGCCCGCATGGCCGACGTCATCGCTCGCGAGTGGGGCGAGCTGCGCATCCGCTCCTGGGACGAGTCCGGCTGGTGGACCGCGCCCGAGCGGATCGGCGACCGGATCGCGCCGCTCGTCGGCGCCGCCCCCGGGCAGATCGTGGTCGGCGACTCGACCAGCGTGAACGTCTTCAAGGCGGTCGTCGCGGGCACCCGCCTCGCGGGCGAGGGACGCGACGAGATCCTCGTCGACGCGACGACCTTTCCCACGGACGGGTACATCGCCGAGTCCGCGGCCCGCCTGACGGGTCACCGGATCGTGCCCCTCGACCCGGCCGACCTGCCCGGCGCGGTGAGCGGGCGCACCGCCCTCGCCCTCGTCAACCACGTCGACTACCGCACCGGCCGGCTCCAGGACCTGCCCGGCCTCACGGCCGCGCTCCACGCGGCCGGCGCCCTGGCCGTCTGGGACCTGTGCCACAGCGCCGGCGCCCTGCCGGTCGGCCTGGACGCGCACGGCGTCGACCTGGCCGTCGGCTGCACGTACAAGTACCTCAACGGCGGGCCCGGCGCGCCCGCGTACCTGTACGTCGCCGAGCGCCATCAGGCCCGCTTCGACTCGCCGCTGCCCGGCTGGAACTCGCACGCCGACCCGTTCGGCATGACCCCGGGCTACCGGGCCGCCGAGGGCGCGGCGCGCGGCCGGGTCGGCACCCCCGACATCCTGTCGATGCTGTCCCTGGAGGCGGCGCTCGACGTCTGGGACGGGGTCCGGATCGAGGACGTGCGGGCCAAGTCCCTGGCCCTCACCGACTTCTTCCTGGAGTGCGTACGGGCCTACGCCCCCGAGGGCCGGGTCGTCTCCGTGACCCCCGAGGCGCACGGGGAGCGCGGCAGCCAGGTCGCCCTGCGCTGCGCCGAGGCGCCCGCGGTCATGGCCGAGCTGATCCGGCGCGGGGTGGTGGGCGACCTGCGCCGCCCGGACGTCCTGCGGTTCGGCTTCACCCCGCTGTACGTCGGCTTCGCGGACGCGGAGCGGGCGGCGCGGGTGCTGGGCGAGGTGCTGCGGGACATCCCTCCGGCATAGGCCGGGCACCGGCCGGGCAGCGGTCGGGCGCCGGTCGGATCATCTCCTGATCGCGTGATCTGCGGGTGCCGTACTCCTGGTACGGTCCCCGCAGGTCAGGCCGATGCGTTCGTCAAAGTCGGCCCCGTTCGAGGAGGTTGGAAGCAGAATGCCGGACCCCGCCGCGCGCGACGCCGCCGAAGAAGCGTCGGCCTTCTCGCACCCGGCCGTCGCCCCGGACGCCTCCGCCGCCTACGGCGCGCACCCCGACCAGGTCGTCGACTTCTACGCCCCGCGCGACGGCCGGCCGTCCGCGCCGCTGGTCGTCGCCCTGCACGGCGGAGCCTGGCGGGCGCCGTACGACCGGCGGCATCTGACTCCTTTCGTGGACTTCCTGGCCCGGCGCGGTTTCGCCGTGGCGAACGTCGAGTACCGGCGCGGCGGCGACATCCCCCGCCAGGGGGCGAAGGGCCCGGTCGCCGGGCGCTGGCCCGAGACCTTCGACGACGTGGCGGCGGCGCTGGACGCCGTCGCCGGCCTCGCCGCCGAGCATCTCCCGCAGGCCGACCCGCGCCGGACGGTCCTCACCGGCCACTCCGCCGGCGGCCACCTCGCCCTGTGGGCCGCCGCCCGCCATGTCCTGCCCGCCGGCTCGCCGTGGCGCCTGCCGGCCGCGCCCGCCCTGCGGGGCGTGGTGGCCCTGGCGCCGATCGCGCACTTCGCGCGGGCGGTGGAGCTCGGCGTCTGCGGCGGCGCGGTCACCGAACTCCTCGGAGAAGCCGAGGAGTTCGCCTCCCGCTCGCTCCTCGCCGACCCGTCCCTCCTCCTGCCGACGGGCATCGCCACGACCGTCGTCCAGGGCCGCGAGGACATCGACGTCCCGGCCGCCATCGCCGACGCCTATGTGGAGGCGGCGGCCAAGGCGGGGGAGACGGTCGGCCTGACGCTCCTGGAGGACGTGGGCCACTTCCCGCTGATCGACCCGGCGGCCGACGCCTGCGCGGTGGTCGCGGAGGAGATCGCCCAGCTCGCGTTCTGACCCGCCCCGCGCGCACGCGAGGGCCCGGCGGGGACGCCCGTAGTACTCAGGGGGGACGCGGAAGGATCCGCATCCAGCCGGACGACCGCGTCCCCGGGTCCCCCGTACCGTGGCAGACGTGACCGAGACCCAGACCACCGGATCGAGCCGCAGCCCCGAGCTCCGCCTGACGCTGAAGGCGCTCGGCGGTCTGCGCGCGGACCTCGTCGACGACGCCTTCGCCTACCGCCCGCTGCCGCGCATGGACGTGGAGAAGGGCCCGACCCGCTTCCTGCCGGGGCGGATACGCGCGCACGCCGGCCTGCTCCCGCACGCCGTCGTCGCCTTCCTGGCGCTGATCGTCTTCTTCATGGGCTACGAGACCGTGCGCGGTCAGTTCGCCCCCCTGGTGCTGGTGTACGCCTCGGTGCCGGCCGTCGTCGTGCTGCTCACCCTGGTCCGCCCGGTCCTCGCCTTCTGGGCCTCGCTGGCCACCACGCCCTTCCTGGCGTACGCGAGCGGATACGGCGACGGCTGGCCCTGGTCGCCGAACTCCTTCGGCGCCCACCTCGTGGTGCTCGTCGTCGTCGCGGCCCGCACCCGGCCCCGTACCGCCGGCTGGATGTGGCTGGTCACGGGCTGCTACGCCCTCCTCGCCACCGTCGTCTTCGGCGGCTACGGCTCGGACGCGCCCCAGATGATGTTCTTCTCCGCGCTGTTCCTGCTGGTCGTCGCCATGCGCCAGGTCCGCCGCGACGCCGCCCGCGAGGTCAGCGTCCAGCAGTCGGTGACCGCCGTCGAGCGCTCCCGGCGCACCCAGCTCGAAGAGCGCACCACCATCGCCCGCGAGCTGCACGACGTGGTCGCCCACCACATGTCCGTGGTCGCCATCCAGGCCGAGGCGGCGCCCTACCGGGTGGAGAACCCGCCGCCGGAGCTGGAGCAGGCGTTCGTCACCATCCGCGAGAACGCGGTGGCCGCGCTGACCGAGCTGCGCCGCATCCTCGGGGTCGTACGGGCCGAGGACTACGAGGCGCCCGACGCGCCGCAGCCGACGCTCGCCGATCTGGACGGCCTGATCGGGAACGTCCGCGAGGCCGGTCTGGAGGTCGATCTCACGGTGACGGGCGCGGTGCGGGAGCTGCCGCAGGGCGTGGAGCTGTCGGCGTACCGGATCGTGCAGGAGGCCCTGTCGAACGTGCTGCGGCACGCGCCCGGCGCCCCGGCGAAGGTCGAGGTGAGCCATGTCCTCGGCGGTCTCGGCCTGCGCGTCGCGAACGGCCCCGCCCGCGGCCTGGTCAAGGCGTCCCCGGGCGCCGGGCACGGCCTCACCGGCATGCGGGAGCGGGTCGCGATGCTGGGCGGCGAGATGACCGCCGAGCCGTCCGCCGACGGCGGCTACGAGGTCACCGTCTTCGTCCCCGTGGCCCGCGACGAGGTCCGTGACGAGCCGCGCGACGCCGAGGTGCGGGACGAGACGCGAGAGGAGCCGCGGCCGTGATCCGGGTCCTGATCGTCGACGACCAGATGATGGTCCGCGAGGGCTTCTCCGTGCTCCTCGGCGCCATGCCGGACATCGAGGTCGTCGGAGAGGCGGTCAACGGCCGCGAGGCCGTCGCCCAGGTGGCCGCCCTCCACCCCGACGTGGTCCTCATGGACATCCGGATGCCGGAGCTGAACGGCATCGAGGCCACCCGCGAGATCGTCGCCGCCGACGCGGACGCGAAGGTGCTGGTGCTGACCACCTTCGACCTGGACGAGTACGTGTACCAGGCGCTGCGCGCCGGGGCCTCCGGTTTCCTCCTCAAGGACGCCTCGGCCCGGCAGCTCGCGGAGGGCGTCCGGGTGGTCGCGGCCGGCGAGGCGCTGCTCGCCCCCACCGTCACCAGGCGGCTCATCACCGAGTTCGCGAAGTCGTCGGCGGCCTCGCCCCGGCCGCCCGCGATGGCGCGGATCGGCGACCTGACCGAGCGCGAGACGGAGGTCCTCGTGCTGATCGCGCAGGGCCTGTCGAACGCCGAGATCGCCGACCACCTCGTCGTCGCCGAGTCGACCATCAAGACGCATGTGAGCCGGATCCTGGTGAAGCTCGGCCTGCGCGACCGGACGCAGGCGGCGGTCTTCGCGTACGAGGCGCGGCTGGTGCGGGTCGGGGGATGACCCGGTCACCGGCGCGGTCGCGGGGGTAGCGTCCGTCCATGGACGCTGCCGACGCCCCTGACGCCGCCTTCGACCCCTGGTCCCCGGAGTTCGTCGCCGACCCCTATCCCGCGTACGCGCGGCTGCGGGCCACCGGCCGCGCGCACTGGTTCGCGCCGACCCGCCAGTGGCTGATCCCGCACCACGCGGACGTGTCGGCGCTGCTCAGGGACCGCCGCCTGGGCCGTACGTACACCCATCGCTTCACCCACGAGGAGTTCGGCCGGGAGGCCCCGCCGGCCGCCCACGAGCCCTTCCACACCCTCAACGACCACGGGCTGCTCGACCTGGAGGCGGCCGACCACACCCGGATCCGGCGGCTGGTGTCGAAGGCGTTCACCCCGCGCACGGTGGAGGACCTGGCACCGACGGTACGGCGCCTCGCCGCCGGCCTGGTGGGGGAGCTGGTCGCGGCGGGCGGCGGCGACCTGCAGGCGGCCGTGGCCGCGCCCCTGCCCGTCGCGGTGATCGCCGAGATGCTCGGCATCCCGGCGGACGAGGAGGAGCGCGGGCGGCTGCGGCCCTGGTCGGCGGACATCTGCGGGATGTTCGAGCTGAACCCCTCGGAGGAGACGGCCCGCCGGGCGGTCCGCGCCTCGATCGAGTTCTCCGACTACCTGCGGGAGCTGATCGCCCGCCGCCGCCGGGACCCCGGTCCCGATCTGATCTCCGCGCTGATCGGCGTCGAGGAGCTGACCGAACAGGAGATGATCTCCACCTGCGTGCTGCTCCTCAACGCGGGCCACGAGGCGACCGTGAACACGGCCGTCAACGGCTGGTGGACGCTCCTGCGGCACGGGGTGCGCCCCGATCCCCAGAAGCTGTCCACAGCGGTGGAGGAGATCCTCCGCTACGACACCCCGCTCCAGATGTTCGAGCGCTGGGTCCTCGACGACATCGAGATCGACGGCACCGTCATCCCCCGCGGGTCCGAGGTCGCCCTCCTCTTCGGCTCCGCCAACCGCGACCCCGCCCGCTTCGGCCCCACCGCCGACCGGCTCGACCTCACCCGCGCCGACAACCCCCACATCAGCTTCGGCGCCGGCATCCACTACTGCCTCGGCGCCCCCCTCGCCCGCCTCGAACTGACCACCCTCTTCGACGAGCTCCTCCACCAGGCCCCCGACCTGCGCCTCACCACCGAGCCGGTACGCAAGCCGGGCTATGTCATCCGGGGTTTCGAGGCGCTGATGGTGGAGGTGTGAGGGCCTGGACCCGGGAGGCCGGGGCGGCCAGGAGCGCGACCGACTCCATGCGGGAGGCGAACTCCGCCGTCCCCGCCTCCAGGTACGGCTCGGCCGGCCACAGCGCCCGGCCCTCCGCCCAGGCCACCACGAGCGGCCGCCCGTCGAGGTCCCGGTCCAGCCAGCCGCGCAGGTCGACCTCCCCGGTGGGCTCGGCCGGACCGCTCCTCGCGAGCAGCGGCAGCACCCCCTCGGGCCGGTCCTCGTCCCCGCCGTGCGCGCCGAAGACGACGAGGAGCGGCTCCTCGGGCCGGTCCACGAGCACATAGCGCTTCGGTACGGGTACGGGCGCGGTGGCCGCGCGGGCGAGGCGGACGGCGACATGGCGGCCGTGGGTGAGCAGCCGGTACCAGGACAGCGCGCTCGCGGCCGCCGGCACCACGCCGAGCAGCACCACCGGCCCCGGTATCTCGTCGAACCTCCACCCCACGACCAGGGCGACGGTCGAGAGCGTGGTGACGGCGGCCCCTTCCAGCTCGGAGATCCGCCGCAGCCCGCGCACCCGCCACCACGGCGACGTCCGCACGTCGGCCTCGCGGAGCCGGGACCTCGCCGTGCGGCGGGGCCGTGCTCCGGCGACGGCGGCGGCGAGCGCGCCGTACGTCACGTCGGGGCCGGGGCCGGTGCGCGTCTCGGACGGGAAGGTCTCCTCGACCCGTACCGGCTCGGAGGAGCGGCGCCGCAGCAGAAAACCGGCCGTGCCGCCGACGAGACCCACCACGAGCACACCCGCACCCAGCACGCTCAGCACGGCGACATCCTCGAAGGCGTCCGTGCCCTCCCGCTCCAGGTTGTACAGCTCACCCTTCCAGGGCCCGTACGAGACGACGAAGGCGTTGTCCCAGCGGTACACCGCCGGGTCGGCGTCCGCGGCGCACCGGAAGGGGCCCGTGCGCCGCGATCCGTCGAACGGGTCCCGCCACTCCACCGTGCAGTCGCGGTCACCGTGCTTGCTCCGCAGCACCACCTCGATGAGCGGGTCGCTCTGCGCGGCCTGGTCGTACCCGTGGCCGACCCCCGTCGCGAGCGCGCCGATCACCACGACCCACCGCCACAGTCCCAGGAGCCGGACGGCCCGCACCCGGCCGGCGGCCGGCACCGCGGGGCCCTGCGGCGGCGCCGGCGCGGGGCGCCTCAGCAGCCCGTCGGCGACCGCCTGCCGGACCATCTGTGCACGCGTGGCCCTGCCGCGCACCGGCTTCGCCCAGAAGAGCTCGCCGCCGCCGGGCTGTGCCAGCACTCCGCCGGTCCGTGGATCCCCGCACCACCACAGCACGCTGCCGGACCCGGGCTGGACGAGCCGGAAGCGCTGCCAGGTGGCGCTCATGGTCAGTGGCCATGCCTCGCCCGCCTCGGGGGCGCTCAGGACGACGGCCCCCGCCTTCATGCCGTGCGGCAGGAGCGCGGCGGGGTGCGCGGACCAGGGACCGGCGGCGAGGACGCGCCGCATCCGGCGGGCCTGCGCCACGGCGCCGAGCCCGATGAAGGCGAGGCCCACGGCGGCGACGAACAGGAACGCCGCGAGGTCCTCCCCCCACCCCTCGTCCGCGCTCGCCAGGAGCCATCCGCCGGCCGTGCTTCCGATCAGCCCCGCGACCGCCCACTCGACGGCCCGCCGCCGGTGCCGCGCCAGCGCTTCCACCGTCTCCGGCACCGCGAGCGCGCTCGGCCCGCGTCCCGGACCGGCTCCGTTCCCGGATCCTCCCGCTCCACCGGATCCCGCGTTCTCCTCGGGTCCCCCGGACCCCTCGACCCCCACTGAACCCATGCGGTTCCCCCCGTTACGACATGCCCCGCGCCGAGACTAGAGGGCGGTCACCGGCAGTGTCAGCCCCCACACGCCGGGCCGCACCGTCCAGGTGCGGCGGCGGACCGGGCCCGAGACGGTGGTGTCGGCGCGGTAGCGGAAGTCGGGGCCGGTGACGGTGAGGGTCTGGGCGGTGAGGCGGAGGGGCGGGGCGCCCGCAGGGGTGAGGGTGAGGGCGGCGGCGCCGCCGAGGGCGCGGACCGTCATGCCCTCCAGCGGCGCGTCCACGTCCGTGAGCAGGACCCCGTCCGCCTCCACCCGCAGCCGGTGGGCGCGGTCGGCCAGGGCCGTCGGGGCCGGGCCGACCAGGGTGCGCACAAGGGAGCGGCAGGTGTCCCAGACGGTGGGCGCGACGGGGGCGAGGACGCGGGAGGCGGGGACGTCGAGGCGGTCGAGGACCACGCCGTCGCTGTCGTCGACCAGCAGGTCGAGCCGGCGCACCGACCCCTCCAGGACCGCCCGGGCCGCCGCGACGGTGCCCGGCGGCACGCCGAGCGCGCGGGCCGTCCGCAGGCGGTCGGGGGCGCCGATCGGGACGACGGCGAGGGCGCCGCGGACGGCCTCCCGCTCGCGCTGCAGCAAGGTCACCGCGCGCAGCAGCGCGCGGTCGTCCCCGAGGACGACGGGGCGCCGGGCGCCACGCCGGGCCAGCGCTCGGGCGAATTCCTCGGGACCCTCCGGAAGACAGATCTTCGTTTCCGCACCCGCGGACAGCACATCTTTCGCGATTCGCACGGACTCGCCGTCCATTCGGCGGGCGACCGGGTCGATGATGACCAGGAGCTGGTCGTGATCCGACACCTCGGTCCTTCCTCGGGTAGTCTCTTTGTGCAAGAGCCCCTTGCGCTATTGCGCCAGGGGCTTCGTCTATTCCGGGGCACACCGGTGAGGCGGCGTAGGCCCCCTGACCTTGGACATGCCCCACCCGGAAGGGGTGTACGCCTGTGCCCGCACTTGTGCTGCTCGGTGCTCAGTGGGGTGACGAGGGCAAGGGAAAGGCCACCGACCTGCTCGGTGGGTCCGTTGACTATGTGGTGCGCTACCAGGGCGGCAACAACGCCGGCCACACGGTCGTCGTAGGCGACCAGAAGTACGCACTGCACCTGCTCCCTTCCGGAATCCTCTCCCCGGGGTGCACCCCGGTCATCGGAAACGGCGTCGTCGTCGACCCGGCGGTCCTGCTCTCCGAGCTGAGCGGACTCAACGAGCGGGGCGTCGACACCTCGAAGCTGCTGATCAGCGGCAACGCCCACCTGATCACGCCGTACAACGTCACCCTCGACAAGGTGACGGAACGGTTCCTCGGCAAGCGCAAGATCGGCACCACGGGCCGCGGCATCGGCCCCACCTACGCCGACAAGATCAACCGCGTCGGCATCCGGGTCCAGGACCTCTACGACGAGTCGATCCTCACCCAGAAGGTCGAGGCGGCGCTCGAGGGCAAGAACCAGCTCCTCGCCAAGCTGTACAACCGGCGCGCGATCGACGCCGCGCAGATCGTCGAGGAGATGCTCCAGTACGCGGAGCAGATCAAGCCGTTCGTCGCCGACACCACCCTGATCCTCAACAACGCGCTGGACGAGGACAAGGTCGTGCTCTTCGAGGGCGGCCAGGGCACCCTCCTGGACGTCGACCACGGCACGTACCCCTTCGTCACCTCCTCGAACCCGACGGCCGGCGGCGCCTGCACCGGCACCGGCGTGGGCCCGACGAAGATCAGCCGGGTCATCGGCATCCTCAAGGCGTACACGACCCGGGTCGGCGCCGGTCCGTTCCCGACCGAGCTGTTCGACCAGGACGGCGAGGACCTGCGCCGCATCGGCGGCGAGCGCGGTGTCACCACCGGCCGTGACCGCCGCTGCGGCTGGTTCGACGCGGTCATCGCCCGCTACGCGACCCGCGTCAACGGCCTGACCGACTTCTTCCTCACCAAGCTCGACGTGCTGACCGGCTGGGAGCAGATCCCGGTCTGCGTCGCGTACGAGATCGACGGCAAGCGCGTCGAGGAGCTGCCGTACTCGCAGTCCGACTTCCACCACGCGAAGCCGATCTACGAGATGCTGCCGGGCTGGTCCGAGGACATCACCAAGGCCAAGACCTTCGGCGACCTCCCGAAGAACGCCCAGGCGTACGTGAAGGCCCTGGAGGAGATGTCCGGCGCCCCGATCTCCGCGATCGGCGTGGGCCCGGGCCGCACCGAGACGATCGAGATCAACTCCTTCCTCTAGGCGGCACCCCCCTTACGGGACCCGTGTGAAGGGCCCGCGCCCCCGGTTCGCCGGGGCGCGGGCCCTTCGCCGTACGGGCTACGCGTCCAGCTTCGTGTCCCGTCCGACCTTGTCCCAGGCGGCCAGGTCCGCCCGGACCTGGTCCAGGTGGCCGTGGATCGTGTCGATGGCGTCCTCGCCGAGGGCGAGCCGCAGCGGGGGCTCGTCGGCGTCGAGCGCGGCCAGGACGGCGGCGGCGGCCTTCGCCGGGTCGCCGGCCTGGGTGCCGCCGCCGGTCTCCACGTAGGCACGGGTGGCGCCCACGGTGTCCGCGTAGTCGGCGATGGTGCCCTCGCTGAGGCTGTGGTTGCCGAAGAGGCTGGTGCGGAAGGCGCCGGGCTCCACGATCAGGACCCGGATGCCGAGCGGGCCCACCTCGGCGGCCAGCGCCTCCGACATGCCCTCCAGGGCGAACTTCGTCGCGCTGTACGCACCGAAGCCGGCCATCGACATCTGGCCGCCGACACTGCTGAGCTGGACGATCGCGCCGGAGCGGCGGGCCCGCATGTGCGGCAGCACGGCCCGGGTCAGGGCCGCCGGGCCGAAGACGTGCACGTCGAAGAGCGAGCGCAGCTCGGCGTCGCCGGTCTCCTCCACCGAACCCACGTGGGTGCGGCCCGCGTTGTTGACCAGGACGTCGATGCGGCCGTGCCGCTCGGCGACCTGGCCGACCACCCGCTCCACGGCGGCGTGGTCGGTGACGTCCAGCGTGACCGCCTCCACCTGGTCCGGGTGGGCGGCGACCAGCTCGTCCAGGGTGCCCGCGCGGCGGGCCGCGGCGACCACGACGTCACCGGCGGCGACCGCCGCCTCGGTGAAGGCGCGCCCGAAGCCGCTGTTGGCACCGGTGATCAGCCAGACCTTGCCCATGTTCTCGTCCCCGTTCTTCTCGCTCGGTTCCTCGTGCCAACAACCCTGCCGCACAAGCCCGTTGGGCGTCCAAGATCCGTCGTGATAACCAAAGGGCATGACAGTCACGGATGTGCACGGCCGGGACCTCCGCTACTTCCTCGCCGTCGCCGAGGAACTGCACTTCACCCGCGCCGCCGAGCGGCTGTACGTCTCGCAGCCCGCGCTCAGCAAGCGGATACGGGCCCTGGAACGGCAGCTCGGCGCCCCCCTCTTCGACCGGGACCGCCACGGCGTCCGCCTCACCCCCGTCGGCACCGCCCTGGTCCCGCACGCCCGCGCCGTGCTCGCCGCGTGGGCGGAGGCGGCGGGCGCGGTCCGGGCCGCCCGCTCCGCGCAGGACGCCACCCTCGTCATCGGCATGTCCACCAGCCCCGGCCGCGGCGGCCTGCTCCCCGCGATCCGCTCCCGCTTCACCGAGCACCACCCCGGCGTCCGGCTCCGGCTGCGCCAGGTCGGCTGGGAGGACCCGACCGCCGGACTCGCCGACGGGGCCAGCGACCTCGCCTTCGTCTGGCTGCCGCTGGCCGGCGCCGAGCGCTACCGCTGGGTCGTGGTCGCCACCGAGCCCCGGCTGATCGCCCTGCCCGAGACCCACCCGCTGGCCGGCCGGGACCGGATCGCCTTCGCCGAACTCCTCGACGAATCCTTCCTCGCGCTGCCCGCCGCCGCCCCCGAACTCCGCGACCACTGGCTCGCTCTGGACGCGCGCGACGGCCGCCCGCCCCGTATCGGCGCGGAGATCGCCTCCGCCGACGAGACCTACGAGGCGCTCGTCGACGGTCTCGGCATCTGCCTGGTCGCCACCGGCAACGCCCCGCTCCTCACCCGCGGCGGCGTCGTCACCCGCCCGGTCGACGGCGTCCCGCCGTCCCGCTTCGCCCTCGCCTGGCGCGCCGGCGACACCCGTCCGGAGGTCCGCGACTACGCCCGCGCGGCGGCCCGCGTGACGCGCGCCCCGGCGCCCGGACGGGCGGGGCCCGTCGGGTGAGGCACCGGCGGAAACCCGGTGGCAGCGGTGTCGGTGGTCCCGCCTATGCTGCACCGGACTCACACGCGGACCAGGGGAGGGCGCGGCCATGTTCGGCAGGCTGTTCGGCAGGGATACGGAGGGACCGGCGGCGGATCCGTACGCCCTTCCCGTCCCGCGCAGGCGCAAGAACGGGATGTACGTCCTGCGGGCCCTCGGGGACACGCGGGTGCTCGCGCTCGTGGAGGCGGCCGACGCGGGGGACTGGGAGGCCGTCAAGGCGGCCCTCGCACCCTTCGACCTCGGCCGCGAGCACGATGTCCTCGGTGTGGTCGCGGACGTGGACGGCGTGGAGGAGTGGATCGGCCGGGCCGTCGAGGAGGACAAGGAGCACCGGGCGACCGCGCTGCTGATATCCGGGGCGCGCCACATCATGTGGGGCTGGGAGGCGCGTACCTCCGCGCGGGCCGTCGACGTCACGCAGGAGCAGTGGCGGATCTTCCACGAGCGGCTGCACATCGCCGAGGAGCAGCTCCTGGAGGCCGCCGAGCTGCGGCCGGAGTGGGTCACGCCCTGGCGCCGTCTCCTCACCTCCGGGCGCGGCATGTCGCTGGGCGCCGCCGTCAACGAGACCCGGCTCGACGCCGCCCTGCGCCGCGACCCGCTGGACGTGGAGACCCACCTGGAGTGGCTCTCGCAGCTCCAGCCCCGCTGGGGCGGCGAGCCCGGCGAGGCCATGGCGTTCGCCCGTGAGGCGCTCGCCCGCGCCCCGCAGGGTCACCGGCTCGGCTGTGTGGTCGCCATGGCGCACATCGAGAACTGGGTGGAGTCGGACGACGAGGACTGCCTCGTGGATCCGGCGATCCAGGCCGAGCTGCGGGCCGCGGCCGACCACAGCATCCTCCACCCCGCCTATGTGCGGCGCCTGGGCTGGCAGAACGACTTCAACATGTTCGCCATGGCCCTGTCGCTCGCGGATGAGCGGCACACGGTCCGGCGGGTGTTCCAGGCCCTCGACGGCGCCTACACCAGGTGGCCGTGGACCTACTTCGCGGAGCCCGAGCAGGAGTTCGCCCGCCGCCACCGCCGCGCCTGAACCGCCGGCACCACCGCGCCCGAGCCGCCGGCACCAGCACCAGCACCACCACCGCCGCGCCCGAGCCGCCCTGGCCCCCGGCCCCCGACGCCGTCGCCACTCCAGGCACCCGAGCCCCGGCCCCGACGCCGGACCCGGCCCCGGCCCGGCTCGCCCGTCCACCCGCCGCCCTTCCCACCCCGGACAGCCCGATGACTCAGCCCGACACCGCCGCGAACCCGGCCGGCGCCGACCGCACCTTCCAGGTGGATCTGCGCGGCCTCGTCGACCTCCTCTCCCACCACCTCTACTCCAGCCCCCGCGTCTACCTGCGCGAACTCCTCCAGAACGCGGTGGACGCGCTGACCGCCCGGCACGCCCTGGAGCCGGACGCCCCCGCAGGCACCTCCGCCGGCGCCTCCGCCGACGCCTTCGGCATCCGCCTCTTCGCCGACGGCTCCGTCGTCCGCGTCGAGGACGACGGCGTCGGTCTGACCGAGGCCGACGTGCACACCTTCCTCGCCACCATCGGCCGCAGCAGCAAGCGCGCCGACCGGATCGCCGAGCAGCGCGGCGACTTCATCGGCCAGTTCGGCATCGGCCTGCTCTCCTGCTTCCTGGTCGCGGACGAGATCCACGTCCTGAGCCGCTCCGCCCGCACCCCCGACGCGCCCGCCGTGGAGTGGCGGGGCCGCGGCGACGGCAGCTACACCGTCCGCACCCTGCCCGCCTCCGCCCGCCCCCGCCCCGGCACCACCGTCACGCTGACGCCGCGCGTCGACGCGGGCGAGTGGACCCGCCCGGCGCGGGTGCACGCGCTCGCCCGGCACTTCGGGTCCCTGCTGCGCCACCCCGTGACCTTCTCCGACGGCACGGCCGGCCCGGGCGTGGCCGTCAACCCCGAGCCCGCCCCCTGGGCCCGTACGTACCCGACGCCGGGCACCCGCGCCCGCGCCCTGGCCGCGTACGGCGAGGAGGTCTTCGGCTTCACCCCGCTGGACACCATCGAGCTGGACCTGCCGGCCGTCGGCCTCAAGGGCATCGCGTGCGTCCTGCCCGAGGCGGTCCCGGCCGGGCGCCGCCACGGCCACCGCGTGCACGTCAAGGGCATGCTGCTGTCGGAGCAGGCGGAGGAGATCCTGCCCGAGTGGGCGTTCTTCGTGCGCTGCGTCGTCGACGCCGAGAGCCTGCGCCCGACCGCCTCCCGCGAGTCGCTGTACGAGGACGACACCCTCGCCGCCGTCCGCGAGGCCCTCGCCGAGCGGCTGCGCGCCTGGATCGCCCGGGCCGCCGCCAGCGACCCCGATCTGCTCGCCCGCTTCCTCCAGACGCACCACCTGGCCGTGAAGTCGCTCGCCGTGCACGACGACGAGATCCTGCGGATGCTGCTGCCCTGGCTGCCGTTCGAGACCACCGACGGGCACACCACCCTCGACGAGTTGGCCCGCACCCACCGCACCGTCCTCGTCACGTCGAGCGTGGAGGAGTTCCGGCAGGTCGCGGCGATCGCCTCCGCCGCCGGACTCGGCGTCGTCAACGGCGGCTACACCTACGACCGCGAACTGGTCCACCGGCTGCCCGAGATCAGGCCCGAGGCCGCCGTCGCCGACCTCGACCCGGCCACCCTCACCGCCCACCTCGACCCCGTCGACCGGGAGACGGAACTCGCCGCCGCGGCCTATCTCGCCCAGGCCCGCGACGCCCTCGCCGTCTTCGACTGCGACGTCGCCCTGCGCACCTTCCAGCCGGCCTCCGCCCCCGCCCTCCTCGTCGACAGCCGCGAGGCCCGGCACGAGCGCACCCGCTCCCAGCTCGCCCGCGAGCAGGAGGGCGGCCTGTGGGGCGACATCCTCGGCGCCCTGCGCCAGGAGGCCCCCCGGGCCCAGCTCATCCTCAACCAGCTCAACCCGCTGGTCCGCACCGCCGTCGCCATCGACGAGCCCGAACTGGCCCGCACCAGCGCCGAAGCCCTCTACGGCCAGGCCGCGCTGCTGTCCCGGCGCCCGCTCAGGCCCGCCGAGTCGAGCCTCATCAACCGCTCCTTCCTCGACCTCCTCGCCCACGCCCTCCGCAAGGACCGCTGACGATGCCCACCGCACCCCTTCCCCAGAGCACGGACGAGCTGTACCAGGCGCTCCAGGAGAACGACGAGCGCCCCTACGGCCGCGCCCGCACCGTCACCGCCGAGGAACTCGTCGACGCCGCCGAGCAGTTCGAGCAGCCCGTCCCGCTCGTCCACGCGCTCCTCGCCCTCCAGGAGGCGTACACCTACGGCTCCGAGCCCCGGAAGTCGCCCGTCGTCTTCGCCCGCCTGCTCACCCTCTTCGACGAGCAGCCCGACGTCTTCGACGAGCGGCTGCGCCACCAGTTGTTCTGGCGGTTCAAGTGGGTGGCGAGCGCGCTCCTCGCCCTGCCCGAGGTCCCGCTGACCAGCCTGCGCCAGTGGCTGACGGAGATGCGCGACCGGTACGAGAAGGCCGGACTCGGCCTCCAGCCCTACTACGCCCAGGCGTACGTCCTCGCCGCCCACGTCGGCGAGGACACCACGGTCCCCTACGAGCTGTGGGCGGCCCGCACCCGCACCCGGCTGAGCGACTGCGAGGCGTGCGAGACCTGCCGGCGCGCCCGCCACCACCTCGCGGCGGGCGACGACGAGCGGGCCCTGCGCACCTGGGCGCCCGTCCTCGCCGGCCAGGAGTCCTGCAAGGAGGAGCCCGCCCGCTCCGTCTCGTACGCGCTGCTGCCGCTGCTGCGCACGGGCCGCGTCGACGAGGCCCGCGAGGCGCACCTCGCCGGCTACCGCGCCTGCCGCCGCAACCCCTCGATGTCCGGGGAGGTCGGCCGGCACCTGGAGTTCTGCGCCCTGACCGGCAACGAGGCCCGCGGCCTGGAGCTGCTCGCCGAGAACCGCGGCCTGTTCGACGAGGTCGACTCGCCGCTGGACCAGCTCACCTTCCTCACCGGCGTGGAGGTGCTCCTCCAGCGCGTCGAGCTCCTCGGCCACGGCGACCTGCCCGCCGCCGGGTTCGCGGGCCGCGCCTGGACGGTGGCCGGCCTGCGCGCCGAGGTGCGCCGCCGCGCCGACGACCTCGCCGCCCGCTTCGACGCCCGCAACGGCACCACGGCCCTCGCCGACCGCCGTGCGGCCCGCCTGGACCGCGCCCCGATCCTGGACGCGCTGGAACTCACCCTGCGCCCCCGGCGCCTCGACGAGGTGGCCCCGGCCGCCCCCGCCGCCCCGGTCACGGCGCCCCCGTCCCGTACGGCCGCCGCCGTCCCCGAGTCGCTGCCCGAACTCATCATCCGCGCACGGGACCTGGAGGAGCAGGGCCACCCGGAGGCGCAGGCGTGCTGGGCGCGCCTGCGCACCCTCGTCGCCGCGCGCGACTACGCCCACCCCGACGACCCGGCCGTCGGCCCGCTCGTACGGCTGCGCGCCGACCTGCTGGACGACGAGGCCGGCGAGGCCGCGGGGAAGGAGGAGTACGCGGATGCCTTCGCCCTCCACGAGGAGGCGGCGGGCCTGTACGACGACGCCGGCCTGCCGGGCCACGCGGCGCTCGCCCGCGCCTGCGCCCTGCTGGCCGCCGTCGAGCTCCCGGGCGAGGCGGGAGAGGCCCGGGAGGCCGGCGAGGCCGCTGAGACCGGAGAGACGGCAGAGGGACGAGAGGGCGCGGACGGGACCGGAGACGGCGCGGACGGGACCGGAGCCGGCGCGGACGGGACCGGAGCCGGCGCGGACGGGACGGGAGACGGCGCGGACGGCACCGGAGACGGCGCGCGCGGGCCCGAGGACGCCAAGGTCGCCGCCCTGACCGCCGCCCACGCGGCCCTCGTCCGCCTCCACGAGGAGACCCCCGGCCTCGCCCCGTACCAGCAGGCCCGCCTGCTCCGGCTGCGGGTGACCGCGCTCGCCCTGCGCCTGCAGACCTCGCGCCGCGAGGAGCACATCGCGCCGGTCTTCGCCGAGGTCGACCTGATGCACGCCTTCGCCACCCGGCACGACCTCACCGGGCAGATCTCCAGCGCCCTGCGGATGCGCGCCAGCGCGTACGCCCTCTCCGGCGACCTGCCCGCCGCGGTCACCGAGCTCGACGCCCTCCTCGACCGGCTGAAGGCCCACGGCCCCGCCTGGCACCTGCCCCACGCGCTGGGCCTGCGGGGCAGGCTCCGGCTCGGCCTGCGGGACGCGCAGGCCGCGTACGCGGATCTGGCCGAGGGCCTGCGCCTGGCCGCCGACTGGCCGGCCGACACCATGGACACCGGCCGCCTCCACGGCGATCTGGCCGAGGCGTGCATGCACCTGGGCCGCCCCGAGGAGGCGCTGCGGCACCTGACGCGCTCGGCGGAGGCGGACCTGCGCCACGGCAGCCGTACGGACGCGTTCTGCGCCTACAGCAACGCGGCCCAGCTCAGCCTGGACCTCGGCCGCGTCGAGGACTGCATCGCCCTGCTCGACTCCCTGCTGGCCGAACCGGACGTCGCCGCCGGAGAGCTCGACGACCGGCTCGTCGCCCAACTGCGCCTGATCCGCGCCCGCGCGCTGCACGCCGGCGACGACCTCAAGGCCGCCACGGCGGAGTTCGTCGCCCTCGCCGCCGAGTCGGCCGGCTGGGACGACGACCCGGGCAGCCACGCCATGATCGCCGCGGAGACGGCCGTACTCCTCGGGGAGTCCGGCGACTTCGACCGGGCCCGCGAGGCCGCCGACCAGGCGATCGCCGCCCACGCCCGCTCCCCGCGCTACGAGCAGCTCAGCGGCTGCCTGCGCGAACTCGCCCGCCTCCAGGCCCAGCAGCAGGGCTCCGACGGCCTGCCGTCCGCCCTCGCCTTCCTCACCGACGCCGGCACGGTCGCCGACGAGGCCCGCGCCGCCGGGTACGAGGCCCACGGCCGCTCCCTGGACACCGCCCTGGCCTACGAGTACGGGCGGGTGAACGCCCACGCCGGCGCGTACGAGGACGCCCTGGCCGCGCTGGAGAAGGCCCTCGCCCTGCTCGGCGAGCCGGGACCGGAGGACCCCGACCGCGCCGGCGAGTGGGCCGAGTGCGTCCGCCTCGCGGCCGCCGTGGAGGGCATCTACCTGGAACGCCCCACCGCCGCCCTCACCCGCCTCGACGCGGCGGTCTCCCGCCTGACCGCCCTGGGCCGCACCGAGGAGACCGAGCCGCTGACCGCGCTCGCGGCCCGGCTGCGCGACGAGGGCTGACCCCGCGGGCGGGGAGCCCGGCGAGACCCCGACTAGTCGCGCACGTACTCGCCCGGCTCCCCGTCCGCCGACATCCCGTAGAGGTGGAGCAGCTCCTTGCCCTGGTAGCGGACGATGCGGAAGTTGCCGGAGCCGTTCTCGACGCAGTCCGGGTCCCAGACGTCCGGGTCGCGGGTCTCCGGGCCGATGACGAGGAGGGAGCCGGCGCCGGCGACGACGGCCGTGGTGGCGCAGGTGATGTCCTCGGACGTCGGGTTGCCCTCGTTGTCGGTGCGCGGATAGGACTGCTCGAAGCGCACCAGGGGCGCGCCGACCGGGCCCTGGTTGATGGTGACCCGGTAGACGTAGCGGTCGACCATGTCCGGCGGGATCGCGTGCAGCGGGGTCTGCTTCCAGGAGCCGACGAGGGCGGCGGGGACGACGTCCGCGCCGGCCTTGACCCGCTGGAAGGTGCTCTTGGCGACGCCGGAGGTCCACTCGACGACATCGGTGGACCGCAGCCGGAGCGTCTGCCGGGCGGCCGGGGTGCAGCGCTGGGCAGGGACGCTCTCGGTGATCTCGGCCTCGCCGAGGACGAGTTCGCTGTCGGTGGCGGACAGCAGCACCGCCCGGCCGATGCACAGCCGCTCGCCGGTGACATGGGTGTAGACGGCCGTCCTGGCGCCCGCGGGGCCCTGGGAGATCTCGATCCGGCTGGTCTCGTACGGGTTGTTCGCCGTGCCCCGCAGGACGCCCTCCCAGGCGCCGAGGAAGGCGTTCGGGACGATCCCGGGAGCCGGCCGGGCCGAGGCCGAGCCGGTGGTGCCGCGCCCCTTGCCCTCCTGCCCGTCGGCACCGCCGCCGGAGCCGCCGGACCAGCCGGGCCACCCGACGTACGCGAAACCGGCCGCCGCGGCCACGGCGAGGGCCGTGACGACGGCCACCAGGCCCGTGCGGCGGCGGCGCGGGCCGGTCTCGGGGGTCTGCGGCAGGGGCGGCGCCGGGGTGGGGTCGCCGGCCTCGTCGGGTGCGCCGTTCTCGGCCTCCAGGAGCCGGGCGGCATGGCGGCCGAGCCGGGCGAGGACGTCGGCGGGCAGCCAGGGGTCGGTGACCTGGAGGGTGTCGACCAGCTCGGTGGCCGAGGGGCGCGCCGCCGGGTCCTTGGCGAGGCAGGCCCGGATGAGACCGGCCAGTTCGGGGGCGAGCCCGGTCAGGTCGGGCTCGTCGTGGGCGATGCGGAACATCGTCGCGTGGACGCCGCTGTCGGACCCGCCGAACGGGGAACGGCCGGTCGCCGCGTACGCCAGGACCGAACCCAGGCAGAAGATGTCCGAGGCGGGCGTCAGCTTCTCGCCGCGCACCTGTTCGGGGGACATGAAGCCGGGCGAGCCGACGACCGCGCCGGTGCTGGTGAGGCCGCCGTCGGTGACGGTGTCGACGGCGCGGGCGATGCCGAAGTCGATGATCTGCGGGCCGTCGACGGTCAGCAGCACGTTGGACGGCTTCAGGTCGCGGTGGACCAGGCCGGAGGCGTGGATGTGGGTGAGCGCGCGGGCGAGGCCGGCGGCGAGGGTGCGGACGCTGGCGGGCGGCAGCGGCCCGTACTCGTCGTTGACCACCGTGCGCAGCGAGGGGCCGGGGACGTATCCGACGGCGACCCAGGGGAGTTCGGCGTCGGTGTCCGCGCCGAGCACGGGCGCGGTGCCGGTGCCGCCGACCCGTTCCAGTGCGGACACCTCGCGGGCGAAGCGGCGCCGGAACTCGTCCTGGGCGGCCAGCTCCGGGTGCACGACCTTCACGGCGACGGCACGGCCGCCCGCCGACCGGGCCAGATACACCCGGCCCATGCCGCCCACGCCGAGCCGGCCGAGCAGCCGGAACGGTCCGATGGTGACCGGGTCTTCCGCGTTCAAGGGATCCACGTCGAAAGAGGATGCCAGACGCGCTTCCCGGGGGGATCGGCCGTCCGGCGCCCGGCCGCCGGCCGGCGGCTCGTCCCTCGCCGCGGATCCGCCGGCCCCGGGGGGCGGAGCAGGGCAGACGGCCGTGGGTGGCACACCGCCACCTGGAGTGCGGGCTGCCGTCATCTGTTGCCGGGGGTGGCGGGCCTGGGTGTAATGGCGACGAGGGGGCTGCCGCAGGAGGAGAACCCCATGCGTGTCGTCGAAGTGACCGCCTACGGCGGACCCGAGGTGCTGAGGATGGCCCGCCGCCCCGAGCCCGAGGCCGGGGAGGCCCCGGGCAAGGTCCGGGTGAGGCTGAACGCGGCCGGTGTGACCGTCGCGGACCTCCGCATCCGGGCTGGCCTCTACGTCCACGAGACCGGTGATCTCCGGCCCCCCTTCGTCCTGGGCACGGACTTCGCGGGCAAGCTCCTCGATCCCGCCCCCGGCCCCGAGGGCAGCCTTCCGGCCGGCACCCGGGTGGCGGGCTTCATCCCCTGGCTCCGGGAGCTGACCGGCCACGGCACCTACGCCGAGGTCGTCCAGGTCGACCCGGAATGGCTGGCACCGGTCCCGGACGACGTCGACTTCACGGCGGCCGCCTCCGTCCCCCTCGCCGCCGTCACCGCCCGCCAGGCCCTGGACCGGCTCCTGCTGACCCCCGGGGCGACGCTGCTCGTCACCGGCGCCAGCGGTGTCGTCGGCCGCTTCGCGGTCCAGATGGCGGCGACGGCCGGCCTGGAGGTGGTGGCCGTCGGCTACGAGGGCGACGAGAGCGAGCTGAAGGTCCTGGGCGCGAAGCACTGCGTCACCCGCGGCGAACCGGCCGACGTGCTCAGGCAGCTCCTCGACCACGTCCCGGACCGGGTGGACGGCGTCTTCGACGGCGCCCTGGTCGGCCCGCCGATGCTCGCCGCGGTCAAGGACGGCGGCGTCTTCGCCGCCCTCGCCCCCGACCGCGCCCCGCACCCGGAGCGGGACATCCGCGTGGAGACCGTCCTCGCCGAGCCCGACCCCCGCGCGCTGACGACCATCCTCCGGCAGGTCGCGGACCGCGAGCTCATCACCCGGGTGGCCGACGTCATGCCCCTGGAAGAGGTCGCCGAGGCCCACCGCCGCGCGGAGGCGGGCCGCCGGCCGGGCCGGATCGTCCTGCTGATCTGACCCGGCACCCACGCACCGGGCGCTTCGCCGCCCGCTCCGGCTCGTACGGCCGGTGCGGGCGGCTTCTTCATGGCCCCTGTGTTCCGCGTCGGCGCTGAGTGGAAAAGTGCGGCCGCGTGCGGACCGGTTCGGTCCGGTCCAGACCATTGACAGGTTCAGACCAATCGCGCTTCGCTGGCCTTCCCCCACCGGAAGGACGAGCGCATGCTGCGACGTCTGCTCACTGTCCTCGCCGCGATCTGTACGGTCGTCGGCCTCGCCGTACTCCTCCCCGCCGCCCAGGCCGGCGCGGCCCCCGCGTGTGTCGCCGCCTGGAACTCCTCCAGCGTCTACACCGGCGGCATGACCGCCTCGTACAACGGCCGCAACTGGTACGCCAAGTGGTGGACCCAGAACGAGCGTCCCGGCTCCGCCGACGTCTGGCGCGACGAGGGCGCCTGCGGCGGCGGTGGCACCACTCCGCCGCCCACCCCGTCCGGATTCGTCGTCTCCGAGGCCCAGTTCAACCAGATGTTCCCGAGCCGGAACCCGTTCTACACGTACGCCGGCCTCACCGCCGCCCTCGGCGCGTACCCGGGCTTCGCCACCACCGGCAGCGACACCGTGAAGAAGCAGGAGGCCGCCGCCTTCCTCGCCAACGTCCACCACGAGACCGGCGGCCTGGTCCACGTCGTCGAGCAGAACACCGCCAACTACCCGCACTACTGCGACGCCACCCAGCCCTACGGCTGCCCCGCCGGCCAGGCCGCGTACTACGGCCGCGGCCCCATCCAGCTCTCCTGGAACTTCAACTACAAGGCGGCCGGCGACGCCCTCGGCATCAACCTGCTGAGCGACCCCTACCGCGTCGAGCGCGAGCCGGCCGTCGCCTGGAAGACCGGCCTCTGGTACTGGAACACCCAGAACGGCCCCGGCACCATGACCGCCCACCACGCCATGGTCAACGGCGCCGGCTTCGGCGAGACCATCCGCTCCATCAACGGCGCCCTGGAATGCAACGGCGGCAGCCCGGCCCAGGTGCAGAGCCGGGTCACCAAGTACCAGCAGTTCACCCAGATCCTGGGCGTCCCGACCGGTTCCAACCTCTACTGCTAGGCCGGGCCGGTCAGCCCTGCCAGGCGACGAACGAGGACCACGCGGACGGCTCGACGGCGAACGTCGGGCCGTCCTGCACCTTGGAGTCACGGACGTGGACGGCGTCGCTGCCGTGCGAGGACCGGTGCCGGTCGAAGGCGACCTCGACGCAGTTGCCGCCACCGCTGTCGCTGTAGCTGGACTTGAACCAGTGCAGGGTGTCGCTCATCTCTGTACTCCCGCCAACCGTTCGATGAGGCCCAGCGACTCGCGCGGGTCCAGGGCCTGTGCCCGGATCTTCGCATACCGCTGCATGTGCGTCCGCACCTTAACTCGGTCGGTGACCAGCAGACTCTCGCCCTGGATCTCCAGGAACGTCACCAGGCCGTCGTCCGGGGTCTCGACCACGTTCAAGTCACCCCGGTCACCCGCGTACTCACCGCCCAAAGCGGCGCTCAGAGGGAGCACTTGCAGGTTCACGTTCCTCCGCCGCGCGCACTCTGCCAAGTGCCGCAACTGCTCACGCATGATCTCTTCGCTTCCGATCGGACGCAGGAGAACGGACTCGTCGAGTACGAGTTCGATCTCGCATGTCGGCCTCCGGTCGAACAGGGCCTTCCGTGCCATCCGGGCAGTCACCAGCTCCTCGACCCGCTCCGGCGTCGGCTCGGGATAGCCGCCCGCGATGAGCGCTCGCGCGTACTCCTCCGTCTGGAAGAGGCCGTGTACGACGTGGTTCGCGTACAACCACAGCGCCACCGCCTTCTGCTCGATCGGGGCGTACCTCCGGAACTGCTCCGGCAACCTCTCCAGCCGCACGAGCTCTCGCAGCTCCTCGAACACCCCCGTCCCGTCTCCCAGCACCTCCTCCAGCTTCACCAGCATCTCGTCGCTCACCGGCTGCGCCAGCGTCTCCATCGCGCTCACCGCCGCGCCGCTGTACCCCATGCGCGCCCCCAACTGCTCCTGCGTCAGTCCTGCGCGCTGGCGCATTCGCTTGGCCAGCACCGCGGCCATGCGTGCCGCCGGGCCCGCCGTTTCCTTGTTTTCCGATCGCGCCATTCGCGTCCCCATTCGGTCTCGACCGATCTCAACCGGTCTCAACTGCTCCCCGCCGAATTCGACTGCCTGCAAGGCGCGTTGGCGCAGGTCAACGGGTTGCCGACGCGCCCTCGCAGTCGTGGAAAACGCTAGCGTCGGCGCGGGAACATGTCCCTGTGAATGCCTCGAAATCTGAGCGGGATTCGGTCCCGTGTGATTGGATTCCCCATTCCGGTTTCCAGCTCCGCAAGGCCGGTGTGCAATTCGACGCCATCCGCGTCGACGGGGACGACGGGCGCCGCCTCGCCGAGTGGATGGCGGTCCTCACCGGAGGGGAGCCCGGGCCGGTCGTCGTGGAGGAGAACGGGCGGCGCGGGGTCTACTTCCTCCTTCCGCCCGGTACGACGGCGCACCGGTCGTGGCCGCGTGGGGTGACGCGGTTCAACGCCGGGCCCGCCCATGTGAGTTACGTGCCGGTGCCCGCGCTGACGGGCAGGACCTGGCCGCTCGCCTGGCGCTTCCCCCCGACCGCCCCGGACCGCTTCGTCCACCCGCTGCTGCTGCGCAGTGCCGTGAGGGAGCTGCTGCCTTGACGGTCGTCAGGCCGGGAGCTGCCGCGCCCAGGCCGTCCGGCGCAGGTACGTCGTGTAGGCGGCCTGGCAGTGGGGGGCCCAGGTGACGTCGGTGAGCCAGGGTTTGTCGGGGCCGAGGAAGTGGATGATCCTGGGGGCGGCGTCGTGGCGGGGGCCGAGGAGTTCCTCGTCGACCGGGCAGTTCCATTCCGGCGGGAGCTCGGTCCACGCGCCGCCGCTCACGGCGTTGAGCGCTTCCTGGTCGGCGAAGCGCATGTCCGGGTGGCTCCGCGCGTAGTGCAGGGCGCGTTCGCGGATGCGTGCGGTCCGCCAGCGGTCGAGGTCGATGACCATGACGCCGGCGTTGAAGTACTTGGTGCGCGCCGGGAGTCCGAGCTCGCGGTAGTCCGGCACGCCCAGCTCCGAGGAGACGTACGGGATGCCCTTGTCCTGCGCGACGGCGAACGGTTTCCCGCCGAGGCCGATCCGCCACAGCGGGGACAGGTCGCGGAGCACCAGGATGTCGGCGTCGAGGTAGATCAGGCGCCGGTAGGCGGCGGGGAGGAGCTCGGGGAGGAACCAGCGGCCGTAGACGTTGCGGTTGAGGTGGAGCACGAACGCGTGGTCCGAGAGCGGGAGTCCGTCGAGGTTCTCGCGGGGGAGCGGGACGAAGCGGACCCGCGTGCCCGGCGGCCAGGAGGCGAGGACGCGGGCGCGGGTGGGCGCGGTGATGCCGAGGTCGAGGACCACGATCTCCAGGGGCGCGGCGCCGGCGTAGTGGTCGATGAGCGAGCGCCCCGCGACGGCCATCGGCAGCGCGTACGCCTCGTCCACCGCGAAGCCCACGCAGGTCCGCTCGTACCGTGCCGTGGCGCCGTCGTCGCCTGCCATCCGGTCTCCCCCGCGGTGTCCGTACGGTCGTAGGACAGACGGGCAGACTAGGCGCCAACCGTCCCTCCGACAGCGACGGAACCGGCCAAGCTTTGGCCAAAGCCCCTCGCCGGCGGCCGGCTCGAGGAGGGGTCAGTCCTCCTCGCCCGCCTCCAGCGCCTCCATCGCCTTCGAGAGCCGTTCCAGGACCCGTACGGTCTCGTCGAACGCCTCCTGGCCGCCGAGCTCCCGCGTGAGGCGGGCGGCCAGTTCCGCGTGGCCCGGGTCGATCCGCCGGATCGCGGCGAGCCCGGCCTCCGTCGGGGCGAGGAGCTTGGCGCGGCGGTGGGCCGGGTTCGGCTCGTAGGCGGCCAGGCCGTCCCGTACGAGCAGGTCGGCGACGCGCTGGACGCTCTGGCGGGTGATGCCCATGGCGCGGGCGATCCCGGCGACCGGCAGCGGCGCGCGCAGCACCGCCCCGAGGACCTGCCACCGCGCGGCGGTCAGGCCGGCCGGTCCGGCGAGGCGCTCGGAGGCGGCCAGGAACTGGCCGTTGAGCCGGAAGACGCCCAGCGCGGTCCGGGACAGGGCCTCCTGCTGCTCGCGGCTCACGCGGTCAGTCCTCGTCCGCGTTCAGCTCGGCGAAGGCCGCCGGGTCGGAGTGGTGGAAGAGCCGGTACCAGGCGTCCCGCTTGCCCTCGTACGCGCCGAGGCGGGCGAAGATCTCGCGGGCGAAGGCGACCGGCTCGGTCGGGCCGGCGGTGATCAGGTCCCCGTCCCGGACGGCGTCCGCCTCCACGTACCGCTCGCCGCCCCGGTAGCCGGTGGCGGCCAGGTAGAAGGAGGCGGCGCTGGTGTGCGGGCGGTCGTCGAGCAGGCCCTCCTTGGCGAGCCCGGCGGTGGCGCCGCAGATCGCGGCGACGGGCACGCCGGCGTCGAGGAAGGCGCGGGCCTTGGCGGTGAAGGGGGCGAGCTCGTCGCCCTCGTCGTACTTCTCGGCGCCGGGGAGGATCAGCAGCGCGCTGTCCTCGGGGTCGAGCTCGGCGAGGGAGAGGTCCGGGACGATCCGCATGCCGGCGATCGTCGTCACGGGCTCCCCGGCGACCGGGCCCACGGTCCGGACCGTGTAGCCGGCGCGGGCGAGCCAGGCGGTGGCGTGGCCCGTCTCCCAGTCGGCGAGCGTGTCGTAGACGGCGAGATGGACGGTGGTGCGGGCGTCGGTCGTGCGGGCGGTGCTGGTCATGGCGGCCTCCCTGGCTCCGTGGGACGAATCCCTGTGACAGCAGGCTGTCATTTCGACAGCATGCTGTCAATGTCCGCTGTCCATGGTTCTCGGGATCCGGCGGGGGAGTCAACGTGTCGGGTCCGCCCCCGTCTCGGTGGACAAGATGGTCATGGCCCCTCCCACCTGCGCATACCTACGCTCGACGCATGACCCCTCATGTCGAACCCGACCCCCAGGCCGGTGCGGCCGTCAAAGCCGCCGACCGCGCGCACGTCTTCCACTCCTGGTCCGCCCAGGGCCTGATCGACCCGCTCGCCGTCGCCGGCGCCGAGGGTTCGTACTTCTGGGACTACGACGGGAACCGCTACCTCGACTTCACCAGCGGCCTCGTCTACACCAACATCGGCTACCAGCACCCCACCGTCGTCGCCGCCATCCAGGAGCAGGCCGGGAAGCTCGCGACCTTCGCGCCCGCCTTCGCCGTGGACGTCCGCTCCGAGGCCGCACGCCTCATCGCCGAGCGCACCCCCGGCGACCTGAACAAGATCTTCTTCACCAACGGCGGCGCCGAGGCCGTCGAGAACGCCGTCCGCATGGCCCGGCTGCACACGGGCCGTCCCAAGCTGCTCTCCGCCTACCGCTCGTACCACGGCGCCACCTCCACCGCGATCAACCTGACCGGCGACCCGCGCCGCTGGGCCTCCGACACCGCCTCCGCCGGCGTCGTGCACTTCTGGGCGCCGTTCCTCTACCGCTCGCCCTTCTACGCCACCACCGAGGCGGAGGAGTGCGCCCGCGCCCTCCAGCACCTCGAGGACACCCTCGCCTTCGAGGGCCCGCAGACCGTCGCCGCGATCATCCTGGAGACGGTCCCGGGCACCGCCGGCATCATGACCCCGCCGCCCGGCTACCTCGCCGGCGTGCGCGAGATCTGCGACAGGTACGGCATCGTCCTCATCCTCGACGAGGTCATGGCCGGCTTCGGCCGCACCGGAAAGTGGTTCGCCGCCGAGCACTTCGACGTCGTGCCCGACCTGCTGACCTTCGCCAAGGGCGTCAACTCCGGTTACGTGCCGCTCGGCGGCGTCGCCATCAGCGAGGAGATCGCCGCCACCTTCGACAAGCGGCCCTACCCGGGCGGCCTGACCTACTCCGGTCACCCGCTGGCCTGCGCCGCCGCCGTCGCCACCAT
This sequence comes from Streptomyces sp. NPDC006339, assembly GCF_040612775.1. Lineage (NCBI taxonomy): Bacteria > Bacillati > Actinomycetota > Actinomycetes > Kitasatosporales > Streptomycetaceae > Streptomyces > Streptomyces sp. NPDC006339. The sequence goes on along the minus strand of NZ_JBEXQW010000032.1, from coordinate 12,877 downwards.
CCAGGTGATGGAGGACGAGAAGGTCGTCGAGCACGCCGCCCGCATCGGCGAGACCGTCCTCGGGCCCGGCCTGCGCGAGCTCGCCGAGCGCCACCCCTCCGTCGGCGAGGTGCGCGGACTCGGCGTCTTCTGGGCGCTCGACCTGGTCAGGAACAAGGAGACCCGCGAGCCGCTCGTCCCGTACAACGCGGCCGGCGAGGCCAACGCGCCGATGGCCGCCTTCGCCGCCGAGGCCAAGAAGAACGGCCTGTGGCCCTTCGTGAACATGAACCGCACCCACGCCGTCCCCGCCTGCAACATCAGCGAGGCGGAGGCCAAGGAGGGCCTCGCCGCCCTCGACGCGGCGCTGACCGTGGCGGACCGGCACACGGTCTGACGCCCGCCGTCACCACCCTCCCCGCACGGCGGGTGACGTGATCGGCCCCCTCCGTGGTCTCGACTAGGGTGTCCGGGAACCGGACGGAGGGGGCCGCACACATGCCCGCGAGCGGAGCTGTCACCCGCAACACCCTGCGGCGGCAGATCGCGGACGCGCTCCGTGACGAGGTCCTCGCAGGGCGTCTCCAGCCCGGCGAGGAGTTCACCGTCAAGCAGATCGCCGAGCAGTACGGGGTGTCGGCGACCCCCGTCCGCGAGGCCCTCGTCGACCTCTGCGCCCAAGGACTCCTCGACTCCGACCAGCACCGCGGCTTCCGCGTCCACCAGTTCTCGGTCGACGACTACCGCGGCATGGTGGAGGCCCGCATGCTCGTCGTCGACGGCATCTTCCGCCGCCACGCCCCGCGCACCACGCCGCCGCCCCGGCAGGCCCCGCCGGGCGCCGATCCCGCCCAGCCCGCCCCTCCCGCCGACCCCGACGTCTCCGTGGGGGTCGCGCTGGTGTCGATACGGCGCCGGGGCGAGGCGGCCGCCCGCGCGGCCCGCGCCGGTGACCTGGACGTCCTCATCGGCTACGACATCCGCTACTGGCGCGAGCTCGGCCGGCTGGTCTCCGCCAACGACTACATCGCCGACTTCCTGCACCGGCTGCGCGTCCAGGCATGGGTGTTCTCCGTGCCCTACCTGCGCTCCGACCGCGAGCTGCTCGGCTGGCTGTGGAGCGGCCACGTCGACCTGGTGGACGCGATCACGCGCGGCGACGCGGAGGGGGCCGTCGCGGTCGTACGGGAGTACAACACGCGGTCCCTGGAATGGGCGGACCGGCTGGACGCCCGCGCGGGTTGAGGCGGCCCTTCCGGGGGCAGTCCCCCCGTACGACACGGCCGGACTACGCTGGCCGTCCCCACGAACGATCCCGCACAGGGATCCCGCGAAGGACCCGCGCGGCCGACCCGCGCAACTGACGGAGAGCGAGCGTCCCTTGGCCTGTGACCTGTGGCTGGTCCCCCTCGTCGACGTGCTGTGCCACAGCCCCGACAACCCCTTCGCCGAAGAGATCGCCTCCTACGACCACGCCCTGACCGCGGCCGGTCTGCCCACCGTGCCCGTCTACGCGTACATGCCGGGGCTCTCCGGGGACGTCGCCCCCGTCGCCGGCTTCGACTACGAGGCCCTGCACTTCCTGCGCCGCGCCTACCTGCTCCAGATGTGCGGCCTGCCGGTGGAGCCGGTCGGCGAGCTCGGCGGGGACTACGAGCAGCTCCTGGAGATGTTCGAGGCGACCGCCCAGCAGTCCCACCTGGTGTGGCACTACGACCACGCCGGTGCCTACGTGCCGGTCGACTTCCCGGTGCCGCTGTCCAACGACCGGCTCCTGGAGGGCGGCGGTCCGCTCGGCTCCTCGCACGGACTGCTGCGCGAGCTGGAGTTCGTGGCGCCCGCGATCGGCATCGACCCGGCCAACCCGCCCGCCGCACCGCGGCCCCCCGACCGGCCCACCGCCCTGGAGGAGCCCGCCGCCCCGGTCCCGTACCAGGACGACAGTCCCTTCGCCCGTGAGCGCCACGTGTGGCTCGGCCTGCACGCGGCGGCGACCCGGAGCCTCGGCCAGGGCTCCATGATCATCCTGAGCTAGCCGTAGCCGTAGCCGTAGCCGGCCGGCCCTGGCCGGCCGTCAGCGCGGCTCCGGCGGGCGCTGGCGCGGCATGTTGGGCCGGGTGCCCGGCGGCAGCGGGAACCGGCCCGAGGGGTGGCTGGGCTCCGGCCGGGCCGGAGCCGTGCCGACCGACTGCAGGGCCAGCGGCGCGGGGCCCGAGCGGAACTCGACCATCCAGTCCGCGGTCTCCGCCCGTACGAGCTCGGTCACGTCCTCCGAGAAGCGGCGCAGCACGCCCAGACAGCGTTCGGCGGCCTCGCTCGCCGTGCCCTCCGTGGGGCCGAGGACCTCGCGCACGCTCTCCGACGCCCAGTCGAACTGGAGCGCCTGCAGTCGCCGCTGGACCGCCTGCGCGGTGGCCATGTCCCTGATCCAGCCGGAGGTCAGACCGAAGTAGCGGTCGCAGGCCAGGCAGGCGGCGCCGAGGAGCAGGGAGAGATAGCCCCAGCCGGCCGTCCCCTCGGCGGCCCCGGTGAGGTCCAGGAGCGGCAGGGCGGCGCCGGCGATCACGCCGAGGGCCGTGCCGACGCGCAGCGCGCGGGCGCAGCGGCGCTTCCGGACCCGGTCGGAGAGATACCACTCGGCGGTGCGCAGGGCGTTCGACTCGACCCAGCGGTAGAGCTCGTCGAGGCGTTCGGCGGGCTCGCCCCAGTCGCCGAGCGGGAAGGGCGACCCGGTCAGATCGCGGTGGGCGGCCGGACGTCCGGGCTTCCCCGGGCCGCCGGGCGTCCCCGGGCCTTCGGGGTTCCCCGGCTGCGGCTGCATGTCCGGCTGCTGGCTCACCGGGGAACTCCTCTGTTCAGCTCAGCGCTCGTGTCCTTCTGGGACGTGCGGTGCACGTGGTGCCTGCCCTTCCTACCGCCGAATGGTGGGCTGTGGGCCCGGAATCCCGGGATTTCCGCCCGCAAGAGGGTGTTGATCAGGTAGAGGAGCACGCAGTTTCTCACTCGAAAGAGTTGTGTCGGCACCCCGGTCCGTGAGCACGTAGGCTCGGTTCACCGAGACCCCGAGACGTCGAACGTTTGGAGTGACCGTGATCCCCGGTGGTGGCCAGCCCAACATGCAGCAGCTCCTCCAGCAGGCCCAGAAGATGCAGCAGGACCTCGCCCGCGCCCAGGAGGAGCTCGCGGCGACCGAGGTCGAGGGTCAGGCGGGCGGCGGTCTGGTCAAGGCGACCGTGACCGGCTCGGGCGAGCTGCGCGGCCTGGTGATCGACCCCAAGGCGGTCGACCCGGAGGACACCGAGACGCTCGCCGATCTGATCCTGGCGGCGGTCCAGGCCGCCAACGACAACGCGCAGCAGCTCCAGCAGGCCAAGCTGGGCCCGCTGGCGCAGGGCCTCGGCGGCATGCCGGGCCTGGGCTTCTGACCCGTACGCCGTCTTCTGACCCGTACGGCTTCTGCGGCCGGTTTCCAGCCATTACCGTAAGAATCAAGCACTCCCGAAGGGCGTTCCGTTGTACGAAGGCGTGGTTCAGGACCTCATCGACGAACTGGGCAGGCTGCCCGGCGTCGGTCCCAAGAGCGCCCAGCGGATCGCCTTCCACGTCCTCCAGGCCGAGCCGACCGATGTGCGGCGGCTCGCCCAGGCGCTCCTGGAGGTCAAGGAGAAGGTCAGGTTCTGCGCGGTCTGCGGCAACGTGGCGCAGCAGGAGCAGTGCAACATCTGCCGCGACCCGCGCCGGGACCAGACCGTCATCTGTGTGGTCGAGGAGCCGAAGGACGTCGTGGCGATCGAGCGGACCCGGGAGTTCCGCGGGCGCTACCACGTGCTCGGCGGCGCGATCAGTCCCATCGAGGGCGTCGGCCCGGACGACCTGCGCATCCGCGAGCTCCTCGCGCGCCTCGCGGACGGCACGGTCACGGAGCTGATCCTGGCCACCGACCCCAACCTGGAGGGCGAGGCCACCGCGACGTACCTGGCGCGGATGATCAAGCCCATGGGGCTGAGGGTGACCCGTCTGGCCAGCGGTCTGCCGGTCGGCGGTGACCTGGAATACGCCGACGAGGTCACCCTGGGGCGTGCCTTCGAGGGGCGGCGGCTGCTAGATGTATGACGACGACCGGGTCCGTGCGCGCGACGGCGCACTCGCAGGGAGGCTCCTCGATGTCTGATCCCACACTGCACTCCATCACGCAGGACCCGGACGACTTCGCCGTCCAGGTCGCGGACTCGATCGAGAGCTTCATCGTCGCCACGACCGAGGTCGCCAGGGGCGACGAGCCGGGCAGCGCCGTGCCCTTCCTGCTCCTGGAGCTCTCCCAGCTCCTGCTGGCGGGCGGGCGGCTCGGCGCGCACGAGGACTTCGTCCCGGAGGAGCAGTACGAGACGGACACCGGGCCCGACATGGACGTGGACGAGCTGCGCGAGCGGTTCGCGGCGCTCCTGGAGCCGGTGGACGTCTTCTCGGAGGTCTTCGACCCGTACGAGCCGCGCAAGGCGCCGGTCCCGGCCCGGATCTCCGACAACCTCGCCGACGTCATCACGGACCTGCGGCACGGCCTCGCGCACTACCGGGCGGGCCGGACCAGCGAGGCGCTGTGGTGGTGGCAGTTCTCGTACTTCTCCAACTGGGGGCCGACCGCCTCCGCCACCCTGCGGGCCCTGCAGTCCCTGATCGCCCACATCCGCCTCGACCAGCCGCTCGCCGAGCTCGACGGTCTGGACACGGACGAGGACCTCGCGGAGGAGGACCTCGCGGAGGAGGCGGGGCGCGTGATGGTCCAGGAGATCGCGGGACCGCTGGGGCTCGTGCGCCGCAAGGTCTAGCTCCGGCCGGGTCCGGGCCGGTCCGGGCCCGGGGCCGACGCGCCCCTACAGCCGGCCCGCCTGCACGATGCGGCTGAGGAACTGCCGCGTGCGCTCGTGGGCGGGCGCGCCGAAGACGTCGGCGGAGGTGCCGCGCTCCAGGATCACGCCGTTCTCCAGGAAGCAGACCTGGTCGGCGACCTCCCGGGCGAAGCCCATCTCGTGGGTGGCGATGACCATCGTCATGCCCTCCTCCTTGAGGTCCCGCACCACGTTCAGGACCTCGCCGACGAGCTCCGGGTCGAGGGCCGCCGTCACCTCGTCGAGCAGCAGCAGCCGCGGCCGGTTCGCGAGGGCGCGCGCGATGGCCACGCGCTGCTGCTGGCCGCCGCTGAGCCGGTCCGGGTACTCGCCGGCCTTGCCCGCGAGCCCGAGCCGGTCGAGCAGCTCGCGGGCCCGCTCCTCGGCCTCCCGGCGCTCGGTCCGGTGGACGCGGCGCGGGGCGAGCGTGATGTTGTCGAGCACGCTCATGTGCGGGAACAGGTTGTACGCCTGGAAGACGACGCCGATCCGGCGCCGTACGGCATCGGGGTCCGTGCGCGGGTCGGTGATCTCCTCGCCGTCCAGGAAGATCGCGCCGTCGTCGATCTCCTCCAGGAGGTTCGAGCAGCGCAGCAGCGTCGACTTGCCGGAGCCGGAGGCGCCGATGAGCACGGTGACGGTGTGCTGCGGGACCTCCAGGTCGACGTCCCGCAGGACGACGGTGGCGCCCGCACCGGAGCCGTACGTCTTGCGGACCGATTCCAGCCGGAGGACGGGGGCGGGGTTCTCCCTCATACGGTGCCTCCCTGCGACTGGCGCCGGTTCATGCGCGCCGTCACCCAGTCGGTGAACCGGGTCATGGGGATGGTGAGCACGACGAACACCAGGCCCGCGACGACGTACGGCGTGTAGTTGAAGGTCTTGCTGGACAGGATCTGCGCCGCGTAGACGGCGTCGACCGCGCCCGCGATGGAGACCAGGCCGGTGTCCTTCTGGAGCGATACCAGGTCGTTGAGGAGCGGCGGCACCACGCGCCGTACGGCCTGCGGCAGCACCACGAAGCGCATGGTCTGCGCGCTGGACAGGCCGAGCGAGCGGGCGGCGGCCCGCTGGCTGGGGTGGACGCTCTCGATGCCGGCCCGGAACACCTCGGCCATGTACGCCGAGTAGGTCAGCGACAGCGCGATGCCGCCGAGCACGACCGGGTCGGTGGGGACGCCCTGGAGGCGCAGCGCGGGCAGGCCGAAGATCACCGCGAGCAGGCAGATGATGAGCGGCAGGCCGCGGAAGAAGTCGACGTACGCGGTGGCCAGGGCGCGCAGCGGGAAGAGCGCCGGGCCGCGCAGGGTGCGGGCGACGGCGAGGAGCAGCCCGAGGACGAGGGTGACGGCGCCGCAGACGAGCAGCAGGCGGAGGTTGAGCCACAGGCCGTCGAGGACCAGGGGGAGCGCCTGGCGCGCGTACTCCCCGTCGAAGAAGGTCTCCTTGGTGCGCGGCCAGCCGGGCGAGCCCGTGACGACGACGTAGAGGACGGCCAGGGTGACGGCGGTGCTGAGCGCGGCGACGGCCGTCGCGCGGCGGGTGCGGGAGCGCTTGTAGCGCTCCCGGGCGATCCGCCGCGCGGACGGCCGGTAGGCGGCGTCGGCGGATTCGGCGGCGTCGTCCCCGCCGGGCGTGGCCTCCTTGGCGAGGGTCGTCACTTCAGCACCGGCGCGCCCGCCGCGTCGGACAGCCACTGCTTCTCGATGGCGGCGAGGGTGCCGTCCGCGCGCAGGGCGTCCACGGCCTGGGAGACGCAGGAGGTCAGGGCGGAGCCCTTGTCGAGGACGAGGCCGAACTGCTCCTTGGCGCCGGCGCCGGGCGTGGTCGCGAACTGGCCGACGACCTTGGCCTCGGGCACCTCGGCGCCGGTGATGTAGAACGCGGTGGGCAGGTCCACGACGATCGCGTCGACCTGGCCGTTCTTGAGGGCGGCCTTGGCGAGGTCGTTCTTCTGGAAGACGGAGGGCCGCTGCCGCGGCTTGATCTGCTCGTCGATCACGTCGAGGCTGGTCGTGCCGACCTGGGCGCCGAGCTTGGCGCCCTTGAGCTCGGCGAGGGTGGTCGCCTTGGCGGCCGGGGAGTCCTTGAGCGCGATGACGGCCTGGCGGACGTCGTAGTAGCCGGTGGACAGATCCACGGCCTTGCGGCGGTCCTCGTTGATGGAGACCTGGTTGATGTCGAAGTCGAAGGTCTTCTCGCCGGGCGCGAAGGCGTTGTTGAAGGCGACCTTCTGCCAGACGACGTCCTCCTTCGCGAAGCCGAGCTTCCGGGCGACCGCGTACGCGACGGCGGACTCGTAGCCCTTGCCGTTGGCCGGGTCGTCGTCCTGGAACCAGGGCGCGTAGGCGGGCGTGTCGGTGCCGACGGTCAGCTTCCCCTTCGCCTTGGTGGCGAGCGTGTCCGCGGCGCAGGACGCGGGCGTGCCGGCGGCCGTGGCGGATCCGGACGCGGCCCCGGACGGGCCGGAGCCGCCGCCGTTCTCGGGCTGCGGCGCGCAGCCGGACACGGCGAGGGCGACGAGCGCGGAGGCCGCGGCGAGGGCGGCGAGGGGAGACGGATGACGCATGGCGGGAGATTCGCACCCGGGGCGGGAAGGTGTCCAGGTCACGCGCATGTGGTCTCGTATGGCGGACGTTTGTGAAGGGCGTGTTGCCGGGCCTCCGCCGCTGGTCGGCGGGGGTGCGGGGCTCGGGCAGACGCGGGTCGCCGGCTCGCTCCCGTATCCGCTCGCATCCGGTCTTTGAGCGGCGAATCTCACGATGCGATATCACGGTGGCGTTTTCCGGTCCCTCGTTAGACTGAACCGACCGCAGTGCCGACTGTGGCGAAGGACTGAGCGAGGAGCGCACGTGGGCCTTGTCGTGCAGAAGTACGGAGGCTCCTCCGTTGCCGATGCCGAAGGCATCAAGCGCGTCGCCAAGCGGATCGTGGACGCCAAGAAGAACGGCCACCAGGTGGTCGTCGTGGTTTCCGCGATGGGCGACACGACGGACGAGTTGATCGATCTCGCCGAGCAGGTATCCCCGATCCCTGCCGGGCGTGAATTCGACATGCTGCTGACCGCGGGAGAGCGGATCGCCATGGCCCTGCTGGCCATGGCGATCAAAAACCTGGGCCACGAGGCCCAGTCGTTCACGGGCAGCCAGGCGGGAGTCATCACCGACTCGGTCCACAACAAAGCGCGCATCATCGATGTCACGCCGGGCCGCATCCGCACCGCGCTCGACGAGGGCAACATCGCCATCGTCGCCGGCTTCCAGGGCGTGTCCCAGGACAAGAAGGACATCACCACGCTGGGCCGCGGCGGCTCCGACACGACCGCCGTCGCCCTGGCCGCCGCGCTCGACGCCGAGGTCTGCGAGATCTACACGGACGTCGACGGCGTCTTCACCGCCGACCCGCGCGTGGTGAAGAAGGCGAAGAAGATCGACTGGATCTCCTTCGAGGACATGCTGGAGCTCGCCGCCTCCGGCTCCAAGGTGCTGCTGCACCGGTGCGTCGAGTACGCACGCCGCTACAACATCCCGATCCACGTCCGCTCCTCCTTCTCGGGGCTGCAGGGCACGTGGGTCAGCAACGAACCGACAGGGGACTCCAAGGTGGAGCAGGCCATCATCTCCGGTGTCGCCCACGACACCTCCGAGGCGAAGATCACCGTCGTCGGCGTGCCGGACAAGCCGGGCGAGGCCGCGGCGATCTTCCGGGCCGTCGCGGACGCCGAGATCAACATCGACATGATCGTGCAGAACGTGTCGGCGGCCTCCACCGGTCTGACGGACATCTCCTTCACCCTCCCCAAGGCCGAGGGCCACAAGGCCATCGACGCCCTGGAGAAGGCGAAGGGCGCGATCGGCTTCGACTCGCTGCGCTACGACGACCAGATCGGCAAGATCTCGCTCGTCGGCGCCGGCATGAAGACCAACCCGGGCGTCACCGCGGACTTCTTCCGCGCGCTGTCCGACGCGGGCGTCAACATCGAGCTGATCTCCACCTCCGAGATCCGCATCTCGGTGGTCACCCGCGCCGACGACGTCAACGAGGCGGTGCGCGCCGTCCACACCGCCTTCGGTCTGGACAGCGACTCCGACGAGGCCGTCGTCTACGGCGGCACCGGCCGCTGACCTCGTGGCCGCATCCTCGTGGCCGCATCCTCGTGGTGACCTCGTGGTGACATCTTGACGAGCCGCGGGCCGACGCTCGCGGTCGTGGGAGCGACCGGGGCCGTCGGCGCGGTGCTGCTCCAGACGCTCACGCACCACGCGGACGTCTGGGGCGAGATCCGTCTGCTCGCCTCCCCCCGCTCGGCCGGCCGCAAGCTGGCCGTACGGGGGGAGGAGTGCGAGGTCCTCGCCCTGGACGAGGAGGCCCTGGAGGGCGTCGACCTGGCCCTCTTCCTCGTGCCCGAGGCCGTGGCGGCGCGCTGGGCGCCGATCGCGGCCGCCAAGGGCGCGGTGGTCGTGGACACCTCGGCGGCGTTCCGGGCCGACCCGGACGTGCCGCTGGTCGTGCCCGAGATCAATCCGCACGCCGTACGGCTCCGGCCGAGCGGCATCCTCGCGAGCCCCGGCTGCTCCACGCTGACGCTGATCGTCGCCGTGGGCGCCCTGCACGCCGAGTTCGGGCTCACCGAGCTCGTCGTCACCGCCCAGCAGGCCGCCAGCGCCGCCGGAGGCCCGGGCACGGAGGCCCTGCGGCGGCAGTTGGCCCTGGTCGCCGGCGGCGAGCACGGCGTCCTCGGCACCCTCGGCACCCACCCCGGAGACGTGCGGCGGGCGGTCGGCGACGACACCGGCCCCTTCCCCGGCCCGCTCGCCCTCAACGTGCTGCCCTGGTCGGGCGCTCCCGGGGCGGACGGCTGGTCCTCGGAGGAGCTGGGCATCCGCGAGGAGACCCGCAAGATCCTGGACCTGCCGGGGCTGCGGGTCGCGGCCACCTGTGTCCGGGTGCCCGTCCTGACCGGGCACTCGGTCTCCGTGCACGCCCGCTTCGAGCGGCCGCTCACCGTGGCCCGCGCCCACGAGATCCTGGCGACCTCGCCCGGCGTGGTGCTCTACGACGATCCCGGCACGGGCGACTTCCCGACGCCGGCGGACGTGGCGGGCACCGACCCGACGTGGGTGGGGCGCGTGCGGCGGTCGATGGACGACGAGCGGGCCCTGGAGTTCTTCGTGTGCGCGGACAACCTGCGCAAGGGCGCCGCGCTGAACGCCGTACAGATCGCCGAGGCGGTGGTGGCCGCGATTCCGCCCGCGGGTGTCCGGAAATCGGCATCGCCTCACCGGCCGGCTTTGTAGGCTCTGTGAAGGCCCTGTGAGCAAATCGGCGTCGAATGCCTCTTGATCAGGTCAGATGTCCTGGACGACGATGCTCTTCCCTCCCTCTGCAACCAGTGGTCGGGCGGGAGCGTCTTCGCGTGCACCCAGGAGCAGGCGACGCGGAGCACGCCGCACAACCGGGGCATCGGGGGAGAACGGGTACGCATGAGGGCAAACCACGCACCGTCGAAAACGGTGGCGTACGCGTACAACCCTGACGGGGGGAAGCGTGTCCAACAGGCGTGGCAGAGGTACTCGACATCGCGGCGGTCATCCCGTTGCACGGCACCGCGGTGCGACCGCTCAGGCGGCCGCGCCCGGTCAGTGGCATGCCGGTGATCGCGCCCATGCCCCTCAGGACCCGACCGGCCGCCGTGAGCGGCATCCCGGCGCCGCGCGACGGCGCTGACGGCACGATGGCTGCCGGCACCACCGTCGACCACCTCACCGAGACCTACCGCGCCCACTACCGCTCGCTGCTCGGACTCGCCGCGCTGCTCCTCGACGACACGGCCTCCTGCGAGGACGTCGTGCAGGAGGCGTTCATCCGCGTCCACTCGGCGCGCAACCGCGTGCGCGACCCCGAGAAGACCCTGGCCTACCTGCGGCAGACCGTCGTCAACCTCTCGCGCTCCGCCCTGCGCCGGCGCATCCTCGGCCTCAAGCTGCTCTCCAAGCCCATGCCCGACATGGCCAGTGCCGAAGAGGGCGCCTACGACCAACTGGAGCGGGACGCGCTGATCAAGGCCATGCGCGGGCTCCAGCGACGCCAGCGCGAGGTGCTGGTGCTGCGCTACTTCGCGGACATGACCGAGGCGCAGGTCGCCGAGACCCTCGGGATCTCGCTCGGTTCCGTCAAGGCGTACGGCTCCCGCGGCATCGCGGCACTCCGCATCGCCATGGAGGCCACCTCATGAGCGGGCCACTGGGCGGTCACGAAAGACCCGCCGAACGGGACGGGCAGGACCGCCGGCACGAGGGGCCTGCCGTGGGCGGTGCGCGCGACGGGCACGACGGGCACGAGGGGCCTGGCGTGGGCGGTGCGCGCGACGGGCACGAGGGGCGCGAGGGGCCTGGCGTGGGCGGTGCGCGCGACGGGCACGAGGGGCCTGGCGTGGGCGGTGCGCGCGACGGGCACGAGGGGCTCGTGGTGCAGGATGGGGCTGCGGTGCGCGGTGTGCACGGCGTGCGCGAGGGGCGTGAGGGGCCGCCGGCCGCGCGCGGTGCGTACGCCGCGCAGGACGGGCCCGACGCGCACGACGGCGCTGCCGCGCGCGACGCGTACGCGGTGAACGACGGGACCGGCGAGCGCTCCGCGCACGAGGGGCCTGCCGCGCGCGACGCGCGGAACGAGCACGGCCGGGGCGATCGGCGCGACCAGCGCGATCGGCACGGCGACGACCTGGACGACCTGAGTGGACGCGGGATGGTGAACGAAGCGCCGGAGAACGGCACGCCGGACGAGCTGGCGCTGCGGCGGCTGCTCCAGGGCGCGGTGGCCGGTCTCGAGCCCTCCGAGGGCGCGCTCGACCACCTCCGCCGCGCCGTGCCCGCCCGCCGGGCCCGCAAGCGGCAGGCGGTGGTCGGCATGGCGGCCGCGATCGTCCTCGTCGGCACGGCCGTCCCGGCCCTGGTGCACGTCGCCTCGTCCGGCGGGATCTCCGCCGACCAGCCGGTCAACGCCGGCCACGGCGAGCAGGCCCAGGGCGGCACGGGCACCGAGACCGGCATCGAGGGCGGCCGGCAGAGCGCCACCCCGCCGTCCGGCACGGCCGAGCCCCGCGAGGGCGAGGCCGAGGGGGCCGGCAGGCCGACCGCCTCCGCCGAGGGCCCCGACGGCGGTGACGGGGGCAGCACGGCTCCGTCCGGCTCGCTGGACGCCCGGCCGGTCTGCGCGGCCGACCAGCTCGCCGTCAGCGCCGTGCAGACGGGCGCGCCCGACGCCACGGGCAAGGTCTACGGCACCTTCCGCATCGCCAACGTCTCCGGACGCGAGTGTCTCGTCGGCGGCGACGGCCTGGTCGGCTTCGAGGCGCGCGGTGCGGCCGACCAGTCGAAGATCACGGTCGTCGAGCACGCCGCCGGCGACGCGGCGAGCGGTCTGCCCGACCCCTCGCAGGAATCGTCCTCGCTGCTGCTCACCCCGGACAACGCGTACGAGGTGCGCTTCGCCTGGGTCCCCAGCGAGACCTGCCCCACGACGGGCCCCGACCCGACGCCGACCCCGACCCCGACACCGGACGGCGGCTCGCCGTCCAGCGGCGGCGCCACCGGCTCGACCGGCACCAGCCCGGACGGCGTGTCCCCCCAGCTCGCGAGCGAGGGCACCCCGGCGGACGGCAGCGTCGAGGTGACCCACACCGCCGACCCGGGCGGCCCGGTGGCGACGGCGACCATCCCGCGCGCCTGCGCGGGCACGATCTACCGGACCGGGGTCCTGGACGCCTCCTGACGGGACCCTGGACGCCGGCCGGGAAACCCGAGCCGGCCGGAACGAGGCCAGCCGGAAACCTGAGGCCGGCCTGCCGGGAGATCCGAGGCCCCGGGCCCCTCGGCCCTAGGGGGTGTCTCGCCGATCATGCCGGGCTCGCGACGCCTGGCACCGCGCCTCGCCGCGTTGTCGTCGGTCGCCGATGCTCCGCATGGACTCCCTCCTCCGCCTTGCGATCCACGGCACCAGACGCCGCTCCCTGA
>NZ_JBEXQW010000031.1:0-96213 GCF_040612775.1 Streptomyces sp. NPDC006339 | reverse complement strand
CCTCACCCACGCCCGCAGGGCCATGGGGAACGGCCATGCTCGACGACGTGGGCACCTCCTGTGCCGCGGCGCTCGCCCGGGCCGACGCCGCCGTCCTGAAGGCGGACGTCGGCGGCACCGCCTGGTACGTGGACAAGGCCGCCGGCAGAGTCGTCGTCACCGTCGACTCCACCGTGTCCGAGGCCGGTCTCGCCAAGATCCGCCAGGCCGCCGGCGCCGACGCCGGAGCGCTGCGCGTCGAGCGCACCCCGGGCGTCTTCAAGCCCCTGCTCGGCCCCGGCGACGCCATCTACGGCGGCGGCTACCGCTGCTCGCTCGGCTTCAACGTGGTCAGCGGCGGGGTGCCCCACTTCCTGACCGCCGGCCACTGCGGCAACGTCGTGAAGACCTGGTACGCCAACTCCGCGCAGTCCACGCTGATCGGCCCCACCGTCGGGTCCAGCTTCCCCGGCAACGACTACGCCCTGGTCCGCTACGACAACACCTCGCTCGGCCGCACCGGGGGCTTCACCGCCGCCGACGCCTACGTGGGCCAGTCCGTCAAGCGCTCCGGCTCCACCACCGGCACCCACAGCGGCACCGTGACCGGCCTGAACGCCACCGTCCACTACTCCGGCGGCGGCACCGTGCGCGGCATGATCCAGACCAACGTCTGCGCCGAGCCCGGCGACTCCGGCGGCGCCCTCTACGACGGCAGCAAGGCGCTCGGCATCACCTCCGGCGGCAGCGGCGACTGCTCCCGGGGCGGCACCACCTTCTACCAGCCGGTGCCCGAGGCGCTCGCCAAGTACCGGGCGACCCTGCTCTGACGACCCTGCTCCGACGACCCTCGTCCGACGAGCCCGCCTCGTCCCTCTCTGTTCGACAACTTCCTTGAACCACAAGGAAGTTGAGGGCCGTACGGCCGAAAGGCGCCCTTGCGGCGCGAAGCCGTACGGCCCGAGACTCCCCCACAGCGCCGGCCCAGGGCCGCGCCTCACGGGTCCGGCACCCCACTGCGGGCCCCCGATTCCCCTCTGGAGGAACGAAAAGTGAGGATCAAGCGCACCACCCCCACGAGAAACATCCGTCTGCTCGCCGTCGCCGCCGGCCTTGCCGCCGCGGTCGGCCTCGCCGTCCCCACCGCGAACGCCGAGAGCACCCGGACGTTCGGCGCGTCCCAGCTCGCCGCCGCGAGCGACGCCGTCCTCGCCGCCGACGTGCCGGGCACCGCCTGGCACACCGACGCCGCCACCGGCAAGGTCGTCGTCGCCGTCGACTCGACCGTCTCCCAGGCCGAGATCGCCACGATCAAGCGCCAGGCCGGTGCCAACGCCGGCGCGCTGAAGATCGAGCGCACGCCCGGCAGGATCAGCAAGCTCATCTCCGGTGGCGACGCCATCTACGCCTCCAACTGGCGCTGCTCCCTCGGCTTCAACGTCCGCAACAGCGCGGGAGCCGACTACTTCCTCACCGCCGGCCACTGCACCGACGGCGCGGGCACCTGGTACGCCAACTCCGGCCGCACCACCGTGCTCGGCTCCACCTCGGGCTCCAGCTTCCCCACCAACGACTACGGCCTCGTCCGCTACACCAACACGTCGATCGCCAAGCCCGGCACCGTGGGGTCCCAGGACATCACCCGCGCCGCCGACCCGACCGTCGGCCAGTCCGCCTGCCGCCGCGGCTCCACCACCGGCACCCACTGCGGCAGCGTCACCGGCCTCAACGCGACCGTGAACTACGGCGGCGGCGACATCGTCTACGGCATGATCCGCACCAACATCTGCGCCGAGCCCGGTGACTCCGGCGGCGCGCTCTACTCGGGCAGCACGGCCCTCGGCCTCACCTCGGGCGGCAGCGGCAACTGCTCCTCGGGCGGCACGACGTTCTTCCAGCCCGTGACGGAGGCGCTGCGCGCCTACGGCGTCAGCGTGCACTGAGGGGCGGGGGACTCCCCCCTGACGTGAGGTCCCCCCGGTGACATGAGGGTCCCCCCGGCCGTCGCCCGGCCGGGGGGACCTTCGCGCGCCGCCGAGGGCCTCAGACCTCGGAGGCGATGCGCTCCGACTCCGGCGTGCGCCGGAGCGAGGACATCACCAGGGTGACGAGCGAGCCGGCGACCGCCCAGGCCGACAGGACCAGCATCGAGGCGGTCATGTCGTTGCCCTTGAAGTACGCGATCGAGCGCGCCGCCCAGGTGCCCGCGCCCGGTGGCAGGGCCGGGCCGATCGCCTTCCAGAACGGCGGCAGCATCGGCAGCGGGAAGGCGCCGCCGGCGCTGGGGTTGCCGGCGACCACCACGAGGAGGATCGCCAGGCCGATGCCGACGATCCCGAAGACCGACTGGAGGGCGAGGGTGGTGGCGCCCACCGCGAAGACCACCAGGGTGCCCAGGCCCCACAGCGCGGCGACGCCGCCGGGCAGCGCGCCGAGGATCGGGCCGACGATGACCGCGCCGCCGAGGCCGCCGAGGGCCGCGTAGAGCGCGAGCACCCCGAGCCGGATGATCGCCCGCTCCCGGTTGGCGGGCCGGGAGCCGGCGCTGATCGCCAGGATCGCGGCGCAGATGTAGCCGCCGACGCACCAGCCGACGACCAGGTAGAAGGCGGAGAGGCCGTCGAAGTCCTGGGCGGAGGCCGGGGCCACGTCGACGGTCCTCACGGTGCGCCGCTCGGCCGCCTCCACCCGCGTGAACATCCTCTCCAGGGCCGAGGAGAGCACGGTGCCGCCGCCGGAGGCGACGAGCAGGGTGTCGGTGCTGCCCCGCGGGTCGACGACCAGGGCACCGTCGATGTCCCGGTTCATGATCTGCTTCCGGGCCTCGGCCTCGCTCGCGACCGTCCGCGGGTCGAGCGGCTTCCCGGGCAGCTTCTCCAGGCGCCCCATCAGGGTGGCGGAGACCTGCTGGGGGGCGACCACGCCGAAGGGCACGTCCTTCGGTTTCGGGTTGTGCAGGGCCCCGACGTAGGAGGCGATGAACAGCAGTTGGAGGGCGAACACGCCCACGACAAGGAGGGCTGCTCGGGGGGTGACGGCGCTCTTCAGTTCGTCGACGAGACTCATGCCCCCACGCTCGGGGGCGGGCGCCGTTCCCGCAGGTGGGCGGGGCCGAATGGCTGACCCGCCACGGTTATCGTACGGACGTTCGAAATGAGCTACGCTGGATCCGAGGGGGTGGAACGTACGTACGAATTCGAGCGGAAGTGCGGGAGGTGCGCATGTCGGGGTTCACGCATCTGCACACCGCGTCGGGCTTCTCGCTGCGCTACGGCGCCTCCCACCCCGCCCGCCTGGCCGAGCGCGCCGCCGAGCGCGGCATGGACGCCCTCGCCCTGACCGACCGCGACACCCTCGCGGGCACCGTCCGCTTCGCGAAGGCGTGCGCCGAGAAAGGCGTCCGCCCCCTGTTCGGCGTGGACCTCGCCTATGTGCCGGCGGCCGGCCCGGCCGGCGACGCGCGGACCTCCGCCCGGCGCTCACCCGTGCGCGGCGGGGCCTTCGTCGACGAGTCCGCGCCCCGGGCCGTCCTCCTCGCCCGGTCCCGGACCGGCTGGGCCGAGCTCTGCGCGCTCGTCACCGCCGCCCACGCCCACGCCGGCGAGGGCCGGCCCGTGCTGCCCTGGGCCGCCCATCGCGGCGAGGAGCTCTTCGTGCTGCTCGGGCCCGGCTCCGACGTCGGGCGCGCCCTCGCCGCCGGCCGCCCCGACCGGGCCGCCCGGCTGCTCGTGCCCTGGCGCGAGCGGTACGGGGACGCCCTGTGCCTGGAGGTCGTGCACCACGGGCGCACCGGCACCGGGCCCGGCTCGCTGCGGCTCGCCGCCCGCACCGTCGGCTTCGCCGCCGAGCAGGGCGTCCGGCCGGTGCTCGGCAACGAGGTGCGGTACGCCGACCCCGGCCAGGGCCCCGTCGCCGACGTGCTCGACTCCGCCCGCCGCCTCGTCCCCGTCGACCCCCGGGGTGCGGGGCTCGACAGCGGCGAGGCATGGCTCAAGGGCCCCGGTGACATGCTGGCCGCCGCCGAGCGGGTGGTCGAGGCCGCGGGCTTCCGCCGGGACGCCGCGCACCGGCTCCTGGAGCGGACCGAGGACGTCGCCGCCGCCTGTCTGGTCGACCCCGAGGACGACCTCGGCATGGGCTCCGCCCACTTCCCCGAGCCCCACCTGGTCGGCGCCGCCCACCGCACCGCCCAGCGCGTGCTGGCCTCCCGGGCCGCCGCCGGCATGGTCCTGAAGGGCTACGACCGCCGCCCCGACCGGCGCGCCTACTGGGACCGGGTGCACCACGAGCTGGACATCATCGCCCACCACGGCTTCGCCAGCTACTTCCTCACCG
This sequence comes from Streptomyces sp. NPDC006339, assembly GCF_040612775.1. Classification (NCBI taxonomy): domain Bacteria; kingdom Bacillati; phylum Actinomycetota; class Actinomycetes; order Kitasatosporales; family Streptomycetaceae; genus Streptomyces; species Streptomyces sp. NPDC006339. The sequence continues at coordinate 91,899 of NZ_JBEXQW010000031.1, read as the reverse complement.
TCGCCCAGGTCGTGGACGACGTCCGGGGAATGGGCATCCGGGTGGCCGCCCGCGGCTCCGGCGCCGGCTCCCTCGTCAACCACCTCATCGGCATCGCCCACGCCGACCCGGTCGAGCACGGCCTGCTGATGGAGCGCTTCCTGTCCAAGCGCCGCACCGCCCTGCCCGACATCGACATCGACGTGGAGTCCGCCCGCCGGATCGAGGTCTACCGCGCGATCATCGACCGCTTCGGCGCCGAACGGGTCGCCACCGTCGCCATGCCCGAGACCTACCGGGTCCGCCACGCCGTACGGGACGTGGGCGCCGCCCTGTCCATGGACCCGGCCGAGACCGACCGGATCGCCAAGGCATTCCCGCACATCCGCGCCCGGGACGCCCGCGCCGCCCTCGCCGAACTGCCCGAGCTGCGCGCGATCGCGGAGGAGACCCGGGACCGCAAGAGGTTCTGGGAGCTGGTCGAGGCACTCGACGCGCTGCCCCGCGGCGTCGCCATGCACCCCTGCGGCGTGCTCCTCTCGGACGCCTCGCTGCTCACCCGTACCCCCGTCGTGCCCACCAGCGGCGAGGGGCTGCCCATGTCGCAGTTCGACAAGGACGACGTGGAGGACCTCGGGCTGCTCAAGCTCGACGTCCTCGGGGTGCGGATGCAGTCCGCGATGGCGCACGCCGTCGCGGAGGTCGAGCGCGCCACCGGCACCCGCCCGGACATCGACGCGATCCCGCCCGGCGACCCCGACACCTACCGGCTGATCCGCTCCACCGAGACCCTGGGCTGCTTCCAGATCGAGTCGCCCGGCCAGCGCGACCTGGTGGGCCGGCTCCAGCCCGAGACCCTGCACGACCTGGTCGTCGACATCTCGCTCTTCCGGCCAGGACCGGTCGCGGCCGACATGGTCCGCCCGTTCATCGCCGCCCGGCACGGCCGCGCCCCGGTCCGCTACCCGCACCCCCACCTGGAGGAGGCCCTGAAGGAGACGTACGGCGTCGTCGTCTTCCACGAGCAGATCATCGAGATCGTGCGCATCATGACCGGCTGCGGCCGCGACGAGGCCGACCAGGTGCGCCGCGGGCTCTCCCACCCCGAGTCGCAGGGGCGGATCAAGACGTGGTTCGCCGAGCTGGCGCAGCGGAGGGGCTACGAGGACGAGGTCGTCGCCCGCACCTGGGAGATCGTCGAGGCATTCGGCTCGTACGGCTTCTGCAAGGCGCACGCGGTGGCCTTCGCCGTGCCCACCTACCAGTCGGCCTGGCTCAAGGCCCACCACCCGGCCGCCTTCTACGCGGGGCTGCTCACCCACGACCCCGGCATGTACCCGAAGCGGCTGCTGCTCGCGGACGCCCGGCGGCGCGGGGTGCCCGTGCTGCCGCTGGACGTGAACCGGTCGGCGGTCGCCCATCGGATCGAACTGGTGTCCGAGGGTGAGGGTCCTGGCCGGGCCCCGGTGTGGGGGCTGCGGCTCGGCCTCACCGACGTCCACGGCATCAGCGAGGCCGAGAGCGCCCGCATCGAGGCCGGACAGCCCTACGCCTCCCTGCTCGACTTCTGGGAGCGGGCCCGCCCGCGCAAACCCGTCGCCGAACGGCTCGCCCAGGTCGGCGCGCTCGACGCGTTCGGCGCCAACCGGCGCGACCTGCTGCTCCACCTGACCGAACTCCACCGCCTCCAGCGCGGAGCCGCCTCCTACGGCGGCCAACTCCCGCTGGCCCAGGGGCAGAAGACCGCCCCCGTCGGACTGCCCGACCTCGACGACACCGAACGGCTCAGCGCCGAACTCGGCATCCTCGGCATGGACGCCTCCCGCCACCTCATGGGCGACCACCAAGCCTTCCTGCGCGAACTCGGCGTGATCTCCGCCGAGCGGCTGCGCTCGGCCCGGCACGGCCAGACCGTCCTGGTCGCCGGCGCCAAGGCGGCCACCCAGACCCCGCCGATCCGCTCCGGCAAGCGGGTCATCTTCACCACCCTCGACGACGGCACCGGCCTGGTCGACCTCGCCTTCTTCGACGACTCCCACGCGGCCTGCGCCCACACCGTCTTCCACTCCTGGCTGCTGCTCGTCCGGGGCGTGGTGCAGCGGCGCGGCCCGCGCAGCCTCAGCGTGGTCGGCTCCGCCGCCTGGAACCTCGCCGAGCTCGCCGAACTGCGGGCGGAGGGCGGCCTGGAGGCGGTGGGGGAGCGGCTGGCCGCACAGCCGGAGGCCGCGGCGCCGGAAGAGGGCGACGGCGGACGCCGGATCACCCTGTCCACCGGCTACACGATGAACCCCTGGGCCGACCTCCGGCCGGCCGGGGAAGGCGCCGCGACACCGTCGCGGAAGCTGTGGCACAGCAGTCCGGGGAGCGCGGGATGATCCTCTGTGTACGGTTCCGGCTGGAGACCGCGGGGGAAGTGATGCTCCCCCGGCTCCTCGACCTGCTGCGCGAGTTCACCCCGGTCGTCGAGGCCGCGCCGCCCGGCGAGGCGCTCGCCGACGTGCGCGGCGCGCTGCGCTACTTCGGCTGGAGTCCGGCCGAGCTCGCCTCCGTCGTCCGGGTCAGGGCGCTCGCCCTGTACGGCGTCGACTGTGTGATCGGCGCGGGCCCCAACCCGATGCTGGCCCGGATGGCGGCCCGCGAGGCCCGGCCCGGCACCACCCTGGTCGTCGAGGACCCGGCGGCCTTCCTGCGCGACCGCCCGGTCGTCGCCCTCGACGGCGTCGGCCGCGCCACCGCCCGCACCCTGTGCGGCTACGGACTCGACTCCGTCGGCCGGGTCGCGGACGCGCCGCTCGCCGTGCTCCAGCGGCTCGTCGGTGCCAAGGCCGGCCGCGAGCTCTGGGAGCGGGCCCGGGGCATCGACCGCACCCCCGTCGTCCCCGGCGAGGTCTCCCGCTCCGTCGCCGCCGAACGCTCCTTCCCGCACGACGAGTTGGACACCGGCGAACACCGCAGGGCGCTGCTCTCGCTCACCGAGGAGCTGGGGGCCCGGATGCGGACCGAGGGACAGGTCTGCCGCTCCCTGACCGTGACCGTGCGCTACGCGGACCGGAGCACGTCGAGCCGTACCCGTACGCTGCGCGAACCGACCGCGCACTCGGCGGAACTCACCGCGCTCGCGTACGCGGTCCACGCCTCCTTCGGGCTCCAGCGGGCCCGGGTGCGCGGCATCGCGCTGCGCGCCGAGGGCCTGGCGCCCGCCGAGGGCGCCGCCCATCAACTGACCTTCGACCCGGCGGACGACAAGGCCCGGCGGATCGAGGAGGTGGCGGACCGGGCCCGGGCGAAGTTCGGCCCGAGGGCGGTGCTGCCGGGCTCGCTGGCGGCCTGAATCGTACGGGGACGCGACACGGCACTTTTTACCGACGCGTAACTTCCCCTTGAACGCTACCCGTGCGTAGCTTGGCGGGAAGCGCATCCCCACTTGTGGTCCGGACCGCAGGGCGTCACACCCCCTCATTCCCCTTGAGCCGCAAGGAGATCGCCCGATGCTGCCCTGGAAGCACATCGCGAGAGCGCTGTCCGTACTGCTGCTGACCGCCGCCGCCACCCTCGCCCCCACCGCCTCCGCCCAGGCCGCCGCCGCCCCCAGCAGTGGCTGGAACGACTTCTCCTGCAAGCCCTCCGCCGCCCATCCCCGCCCCGTCGTCCTCGTCCACGGCACCTTCGGCAACTCCGTCGACAACTGGCTGGTCCTCGCGCCCTACCTGGTCCACCGGGGCTACTGCGTCTTCTCGCTGGACTACGGGCAGTTGCCGAACGTGCCGTTCTTCCACGGCCTCGGCCCCATCGCCGACTCCGCCGGACAGCTCGACGCCTACGTGGACAAGGTCCTCGCCGCCACCGGCGCGCCCGAGGCGGACCTCGTCGGCCACTCGCAGGGCGGCATGATGCCCCGCTACTACCTCAAGTTCCTCGGCGGCGCCAAGAAGGTGAACACCCTCGTCGGGATCGCCCCCGACAACCACGGCACCACCCTGCTCGGACTCACCGCACTGCTGCCGCACTTCCCCGGCGTCGAGGACCTGATCAGCGCCAACACCCCGGGTCTCGCCGACCAGATCGCCGGATCGGCGTTCCTCACCAAGCTCAACGAGGGCGGCGACACCGTGCCCGGCGTCCGCTACCACGTCATCGCGACCCGGTACGACCAGGTCGTCACCCCGTACCGCTCGCAGTTCCTGTCCGGCCCGAACGTCACCAACGTCCTCATCCAGGACAGGTGCGCGCTCGACCTGGCCGAGCACGTGGCGATCGGGACGGTGGACCGGGTCACGTTCCACGAGGTGGCCAACGCCCTCGACCCGGCCCACGCGACCCCGACCACCTGCCTCTCGGCGATCGGCTAGCGCCGGGACCCGGTCGACCGGCGGCGGGCGGTCGTGAACAGCACGACGGCCCCGATGCCGAGGACGGCGGCGCCGCCCATCGCCAGGTACGGCGTGGCGGCGTCGCCCCCGGTCTCGGCGAGCTCCTCGCCCTTCGCCTCCGGCACGTTCGGAGCGGCGCTGCTCGGGGCGGTGCTGGTCGAGGCGGCGGTGCTCGGGGCGGCGCTGCTCGGGGCGGTGGTCGCGGGAGCCGTCGTGGGGTGCCCGCCGTGCCCGGCATGCCCGCCGTGGCCCGTCGAGGGCGAGGCGGCGGGCGCCTCGGCCGGCGCGCCGGTCTCCGGAGCCCGCGTCGGGGCGGTGTCCTGCCCGAAGACCACGTCCGAGCAGGTGTAGAACGCCTCGGGGGAGTCGGAGCGCTGCCAGACCGAGTAGATCAGGTGGCGCCCCGACCTCTTCGGCACCGTGCCCGTGAACACGTAGTCGCCGTTCTCCATCCGCGGGTCGGTCACCGTCGCGAAGGGCTTCTCCTCCAGGTCCGACCACGCCAGCGGCTTCGACGGGTCGTAGCCGTCCTTCGTCACGTACAGCGCGAACGAGCCCCGGTGCGGAGCGGTCCTCTTGTAACGGAAGGTGTGCGGGCCGGAGTTCATCCGACTGGCCGGCCAGTCCGCGCGGGCCAGGTCGAGCCCGCGGTACTTCTCGTTGCCGGCGCTGCACAGCTCGCCGTCCGGGATCAGCTCGCGGTGCCTCCCGGCCGCGTTCGCGATGTTCACCCCGTTCCAGTCGTAGAACGCCTGCGTCCCGCTCGCGGCCACCGCCGCCCGGCACGCCGCCGAGTCCGGACTCTCCGGCCCCTCCGCGAAACAGCCGGCGACCCGGCTGACGGGATCGGTCATCGACCCGTGGGCGACGGCGGCGGGCGCGGCGGCGAGCCCGGACAGGAGCAGCGCGGCGGTGGCGGTGGCCGAGGCGGCGGCCGTACGGCGTGCGGTCATGGGGGGACGACTCCTTCACGAGGGTGGGGTGGGGGTCGCCCAGCAAACTAGCCCTCGCACACGGCGCATTCGGGTCTCGGGACCGGCCGGGGGCGATCCTTATGGTCGCGTTAAGGAGTCTCTAAGCAGCACCACAGACAGCGCCGCCCGGCCCCCGCCCGTCCGCTCTCAGCCCACCCGCCGGTAGCGCCGCTCCGGCCGCCCCGTGCCCCCGTACCGCAGCGTCACCTCCGCGCGGCCCGTCTCCGCGAAGTACTCCAGATAGCGGCGCGCGCTGACCCGGGAGAGCGAGCCGGCCTCCGCGCACTCGGTGGCCGAGAGCCCCTCCGGATGGGACCGCAGGACCGAGTCCACCAGCTCCGCCGTGTGCGCCGCCAGGCCCTTGGGGAGCTCCCGGGAGCCGCGGGGACGGGTGCCGAAGATCTGGTCGACGTCCTCCTGGCGGGCCTCCGCCGCCGCCAGCTCCTCCAGCCGGCCCTGCAGCGAGGCCACGTGCCGCAACTGCTCCTGCAGGGCGGCCTGGCTGAAGGGCTTGATCAGATAGTGCAGGGCACCGGCCCGCAGCGCCGAACGGATCGTGTCGACGTCCCGCGCCGCCGTGATGAACAGCGCGTCCATCGCGAGACCGGCCGCCCGCAGCTCGCGCAGCACCGCGATCCCGTCCATGTCGGGCAGGAAGATGTCGAGCAGCACCAGATCCGGCCGCAGCCGGTGCGCGGCCCGCAGCGCCTCGGCACCGCTGTGCGCGACACCGGCCACGTCGAAGCCCGGCACCGCCGACACATAGCGGCAGTGCAGCTTGGCCACCATGAAGTCGTCGTCGACCACCAGCACCTTCGTCACGCCGCCAAGGTAGGACGCGACCACAACGACCACAACGTCCGTTGATTGCGGAAGCGAGACAGCTTCCTCACGCGCAGGCAACATGTGGGCCACCTCACACCTCCCTCACCCCTACCGAGAGGCGGCACCCTTGCGCCTGCGCACCCCCCTCGCCCTGCTCGGGGCGGCACTGCTCGTGCTCGTGGGGCCACCGCTGCTCACCCCGGGCAGCGGCTCCGACACCGGCACGCGGATACCCGGCCTGCGGTTCATGGTCCCCAACACCCCCGGCGGCGGTTACGACATCACCGCCCGCACCGCGGCGAAGGACGCCGAGGACGCCGGGCTCACCTCCGACATCGAGGTCTTCAACCTGCCCGGCGCCGGCGGCACCGTCGGCCTCACCCGGCTCGTCGGCGAGCGCGGCAACGGCCGCCTCGCGATGTCCATGGGCCTCGGCGTCGTCGGCGCCGTCCACACCAACAAGACCCCGAAGACCCTCGCCGACACCACCCCGATCGCCCGGCTCACCATGGAGCAGGGCATCGTCGTGGTCGGCAAGGACTCCCCGTACCGGACCCTCGAGGACCTCGTCGCGGCCTGGCGGAAGAACCCCGGCAAGCTGCCCGTCGGCGGCGGCTCCTCGCCCGGCGGACCCGACCACCTGGCCCCCATGCTGATGGCCCGCGCCGCCGGCATCGCGCCGAAGAGCGTCAACTACGTGCCCTTCGACGGCGGCGGCGAGCTGCTCGCCTCCCTCCTCGGCGAGAAGGTCGCCTTCGGCGTCTCCGGCGTCGGCGAGTACCTCGACCAGATCAGGTCCGGCGAGCTCCGGCTGCTCGCCGTCACCGGCGCCGAGCGGGTCCCCGGCCTCGACGCGCCCACCCTGCGCGAGGCCGGGCTCGACACCGAGTTCATCAACTGGCGCGGCATCGTCGCCCCGCCCGGCCTCACCGACGCCGAACGCGACAAGCTCGTCGACCTCGTCACCGAGCTGCACGACTCCCCGCAGTGGCGCGCGTCGCTCACGACCCACGGCTGGAACGACGCCTTCCTGCCCGGCGAGGAGTTCGGCGCCTTCCTCACCGCGCAGGACCGGCAGGTCGCCTCCGTCCTGAAGGAGCTCGGACTGTGACCACCACGACCGACACCCCCAAGAAGTCCTGGCTGCGCGAGCACTCCGAGCTCGGCGTCGGCGTCGTGCTCCTGCTCCTCGGCGTCCTCGTCCTCACCGACGCCCTGACGATGGCCGTGGACGTCGGCGGGCGCGGCCCCGTCGGCCCCCGCACCGTCCCCGTCGTCGTCGGCGCCGGCCTGATCGTCGTCGCCGTGCTCCTCACGGCCGACGTGCTGCGCGGCGGCCGCGGCGAGGCCGAGGGCGGCGAGGACGTCGACCTGACGGAGCCCGGCGACTGGCGCACCGTCCTCCTCCTCGCCGGCGTCTTCCTCGGCTTCGCCGTCCTCATCGGCCCCCTCGGCTTCCCGGTCTCCGGCGCCCTGCTCTTCTGGGGCGCGGCCTACGCCCTCGGCAGCCGCCACCTCCCCCGCGATCCGCTGATCGCCGCCGCGCTCTCCCTCGTCACCTACGTCGTCTTCAACAACCTTCTCGGAGTCCCGCTGCCCGGCGGCCCGCTGATGGGAGTGCTCTGACCCATGGACTCTCTGAACTCCCTGCTCGACGGGTTCGGCACCGCGCTCACCCCGATGAACCTGCTGTGGGCCGCCGTCGGCGTCCTCCTCGGCACCGCCATCGGCGTGCTGCCCGGCATCGGCCCCGCCATGGCGGTCGCCCTGCTGCTGCCCGTCACGTACGGACTCGAACCGACCGGCGCCTTCATCATGTTCGCCGGCATCTACTACGGCGCCATGTTCGGCGGCTCCACCACCTCGATCCTGCTCAACACCCCCGGGGAGAGCGCGGCCGTGGTCGCCGCCATCGAGGGCAATCCCATGGCCAAGGCGGGCCGCGGCGCCCAGGCGCTCGCCGCCGCCGCCATCGGCCACTTCGCCGGCGGCCTGGCCGGCACGATCCTGCTGGTCGCCCTCGCCCCGACCGTCGCCGCGCTCGCCGTCGGCATCGGCGCGCCCGACTACTTCGCCCTGATGGTCCTCGCCTTCATCGCCGTGACCTCGGTCCTCGGCTCCTCCCGGATCCGCGGCCTCGCCTCGCTCCTCATCGGCCTCACCCTCGGCCTGGTCGGCCTGGACCAGATGACCGGCCAGCAGCGGCTCACCTTCGGCTCGCTCCAGTTGGCCGACGGCATCGACGTCGTCATCGTCGCGGTCGGCCTCTTCGCCATCGGCGAGGCCCTGTGGGTCGCCGCCCATCTGCGCCGCACCGCCGGCGAGCCCATCCCGGTCGGCCGGCCCTGGCTCGGCCGCGACGACCTCGGGCGCACCTGGAAGGCATGGCTGCGCGGGCCGCTCATCGGCTTCCCGTTCGGCGCGATCCCGGCCGGCGGCGCCGAGATCCCCACCTTCCTGTCGTACGTCACCGAGAAGCGCCTGTCGAAGCACAAGGACCAGTTCGGCAAGGGCGCCATCGAGGGCGTGGCGGGCCCCGAGTCCGCCGCCTCCGCCTCCGCCGCCGGCACCCTCGTCTCCATGCTCACCCTCGGCCTGCCGACGACCGCCGTCGCCGCCGTGATGCTGGCCGCCTTCCAGCAGTACGGCATCCAGCCGGGACCGCTGCTCTTCGAGCGCGAACCCGAGCTGGTGTGGGGCCTGATCGCCTCGCTCTTCGTCGGCATGGTGCTGCTGCTCGCCCTCAACCTGCCGCTCGCGCCCCTCTGGGCCAGGCTGCTGCGCATCCCCCGCCCGTACCTCTACGCCGGCATCCTGTTCTTCGCCGGCGTGGGCGCGTACGCGGTCGGCGGCGAGGCCCTCGACCTGGTGATCCTGCTGGTCATCGGCCTCATCGGCTTCGGCATGCGGCGCTACGGACTGCCCGTCCTGCCCGCCGTCATCGGCGTCATCCTCGGCCCGGCCGCCGAGCAGCAGGTGCGCCGGGCCCTCCAGATCAGCGACGGCTCGCCGGCGGGCCTGGTCGACACCCCCTTCTCGGTGACCGTGTACGCGGTGGTGGCGCTCCTGCTCGCCTGGCCCCTGCTCAAGAAGGTGATCATCCGCCGCCGTAGCGTGTCGGCATGATCAAGGAGACACCCCGCCCGGCCGTCGCCACCGACGTGCCCGCCGTGAAGGCCGTGACCGACGCGGCCTTCCACCACTACATCGAACGGATCGGTCTCGTACCGGCTCCGATGGAGTACGACCACGCGGCCAACGTGGCGGAGGGGAGGGTCTTCGTCGTGGGCGAACCGGTGGTCGGCCTCGTCGTGGTGATCCCCGAGGCCGACCATCTCTACCTGGACGAGATCGCCGTCCACCCCGAGGCCCAGGGCGCCGGCCTGGGCCGCCGCCTGATGGCCTTCGTGGAGTCCCGGGCCCGCGAACTCGGCCTGCCCGAGGTGCGGCTGCTCACCAACGCGATGATGTGGGAGAACCGGACGATGTACGAGCGGTACGGGTACGAGGTCACCGAGCGCCGGCAGGACGGCCCGTACGACCGTATTCATTACCGCAAAGTACTCAACTCGCCCCCAAAGGGGTGAGTTTCGGACATAAGGCAAGCGGATCCGGTATCCCTGGCGGGCAGCACCCCACCCCCCACCCCGAAGGGAACCCCACCGATGCGCGTTCGCCTCGCCCTCGCCGGCGCCCTGCTGGCCACCGCCGCCGCCACCGCCCCGACCGCCCACGCCGGGGCGGCCGACGCCCTGTCCGTCGACCCGCGCGGGACGGTCGCCGAGGACGGCACGGTCACCCTGTCCGGTTCGTACCGCTGCGTGGACGACAGCACCGGGCCCGTCTTCGTCGGCTCCACCCTGATCCAGGGGAGCCGCTCCACCGGCATCGGCGGCACCCGGGCCGTCTGCGACGGACTGGTCCACGAGTGGACCAACAGCGCCGTCGTGAAGGAGCCGGGCTACCGGGCGGGCGAGGCCCGGGTGGAGGCCACCCTGATGCGGCTCACCCCCCAGGGCCCGCTCGGCCTGCCGCTGCCCGAGTTCCTCGCCGCCCGGGAGTCGGACGTCACGCTCGGCTGAGCAGCCGGACGATCCCGTCCCGGCCGAGGTCCTCCAGTTCGTCGAGGGCGAGCGAGGCCCGCCGCGCCGCCTCCGGGTCGGAGGCGGCGAGCCCGCTCGCCGCGAACTCGTCCTCGTCGAGCCGCAGCACCCGGCCGCCGTCCGCCGACACCCACAGGTCCAGGTCCAGGTCCTCCACCACGACCCCGGTGCCGTCGACGGCGGCCGGCCGGGTCACGTCGCAGTACCAGCCCTTCAGCGTGCCGTCGCCGGAACGGACCTCCTTCACCGCGTACCAGCGGTCGCGCCAGTAGTGCTCGGTGAAGACGTCGCCCGGCTCGAAGCGCACGAAGCCGAAGTCCCGTACGCCGTCGGCCGCCCAGGGCGCGCGGACCGTCAGCCGCACCCCGTCGTCGGCGACCAGGACGGCCGGATAGCGGATCTTCGTGCGTCCCGCCTTCACGAGCGTGATCCAGACCGTCGGCTCAGCCGAGGGTGCGGACATGGCGTACCTCCGTCGCGCGGATCTCGTAACCCAGCCATCGGTTGACGGCCAGCATCGGCCCGTTCCCGGCGTCGTTGCCGGTGAGGGCCTCGGTGCGGCCGGCCGCGCGGGCCCGGTGCAGCGAGTCGTTCTTCGTGAGCTTGGCGAGCCCGCGGCCCCGGTAGGCCGGGTGGGTGCCGGTCATGCCGGAGCCGTAGCGGCCCAGCCCGTCGCTCAGGGCCGCGCTGAACGCGACGGGACGGCCGTCGGCGACGGCGACCGTGGTCAGCTCCCGGTCGGTCAGCGGATGGTTCCAGGTCGTCGCCAGCCAGTGCGCGTAGTCGTCGAGCACGGCGTCGACGTCACCGGGCTCGTCGGCCGTGGTCACCGCGTCCAGCTCGAACAGCGGGCGCGGGTCGTCGGCGAAGTCGGCCGCCCGGCGCAGCTCGACGCCGGCGGGCGGCTCCTGGAGCGGCGGCAGCGCGGCCTTCGTCAGGTCGAGCCGCAGGAAGTGGGCGGAGCGGCTCGCCCGGTAGCCGTGCCGCTCCGCGAAGGCGCGGCAGCCCGGCTCGTCCAGGACCCAGCCGTACAGGGTCGTCGCCCCGGCCGCCGCGAGGTGGTCCTCGGCCGCCCGCAGCAGCAGCGCACCGGCGCCGAGGCGGGTGTGGTCCGGGTGGACGTGGATGTTGGCGTCGCCGATCCCCGGCTCGGGGGACTCGTGGGCGAGGGACACCTCGGCGGTGCCGACGATCTCGCCGTCGACCTCGGCGACCAGCGGCCGGTTCCTCGCGTCGGGATGGGCGTGCGCCCAGTCGTGGGCGACCTGCCGGGCGGTCGCGAGCATCCAGGGCAGCGCGGCGCGCCGTACCCGGGCGAAGCCCTCGGCGTCCCTGGGGTCCCCGGGCCGTACATCACGGACGATCACAGTCATGGCCCCGCACGCTATGCGGCGGCCGGGCGCGATCGCCTCCCATTTTCCCGCGGGCCGGGTGCACAATCGGGCGGTGACGCTTCGAATCAGCGTGGATGCCCGTTCCACCACCGCTCCCTACGAACAACTGCGCGCCCAGATCTCGGAGAGGGCCCGCTCCGGCGAGCTGCCCGTCGGCTACAAGCTCCCGACCGTCCGCGGTCTCGCGGAGGACCTCGGACTCGCGGCGAACACGGTCGCCAAGGCGTACAAGGCCCTGGAGGCGGACGGCGTGATCGAGACCCGCGGCCGCAACGGCACCTTCGTCGCCGCCGCCTCGGACGCCGCCTCCCGGCTGGCGGCGACCGCGGCCGCCACGTACGCGACGGAGGCCCGCCGGCTCGGCCTGACGCGGGAACAGGCGGAGACGGCGGTCGCGCAGGCGCTGCGCGCGACCTACGACTCCTGACGGCGCGTCCGCCCCGTCAGGATCCGAAGGGCACGGCCTACAGGTAGAGCCCCGCGTCGGCCGTGCGGGGTTCGGGCATGTCGACGCCCGGCGTCCCGCGGCGCAGCGCGAACAGCTCCGCCAGCGTGGCGCCGTCCCGGCCCACGCCCTCCTCGCGGCCCAGCCACGTCACCGCCTCGGTCCGCGTCAGGCGTCCCACCTCGACGCGGGCCAGGCAGCGGCCGGGGCGGACCACGGCGGGGTGGAGGCGCTCCAGGTCCTCGTTGGTGGTGACGGCGACGAGGACGTTGCGGCCCTGGCCGAGCAGACCGTCCGTCAGGTTGAGCAGCCGAGAGAGGGCCTGGCCCGCCGTGTGCTTGGCCTCGCCCCGGATCAGCTCGTCGCAGTCCTCCAGGAGCAGCAGGCGCCAGCGCCCCTGGGGGGTGCCCTCGTCCTCGCCGATCGCGATGTCCATCAGGTAGCCGACGTCGCTGAAGAGGCGCTCGGGGTCGAGCACGCAGTCGACCTGGCACCAGTCGCGCCAGGAGCGGGCCAGGGTCCGCAGGGCGGAGGTCTTGCCCGTGCCCGGCGGGCCGTGGAGCAGCAGCAGCCGGCCCGTGATGTCGTCCGGGGTGACGGCCATCAGTCGGTCCAGCGCCTCGGCGACCGGCGCCGTGTAGTTGGGGCGGATCTCCTCCCAGGTGCCGGCGCCGATCCGGCGGGTGGTGCGGTGCGGGCCGCGCCGGGGCGACACGTACCAGAAGCCCATGGTGACGTTCTCCGGCTGCGGCTCCGGCTCGTCCTTGGCGCCGTCGGTGGCCTCCCCGAGGACCCGTTCGGCGAGTTCGGGAGCGGTGGCCGTGACGGTGACGTCGGCGCCCCGGCTCCAGCGGGACACGAGCAGGGTCCAGCCCTCGCCCTCGGCGAGCACGGCGCTGCGGTCGTCGTCCTTCGCGGCCCGCACCACCCGGGCGCCCGCGGGCAGCAGGGTCGCGGACGGCTTCACCCGGTCCAGGCTGGTGCTGTGCGCGTGCGGCTGCTCGCCGGTGGCGAAGCGGCCGAGGAACAGCGCGTCCACGACGTCGGACGGCGAGTCGCTGTCGTCGACGTTGAGCCGGATCGGCAGCGCGTGCCGGGGATCCGCCGGTACCTCTGGGGTGGCTGACATGGCGTCCATGATCCGGCACCGCCGCATCGGCCGCACGGTTTTTTGAGTGCGGCCCGAGTGGCTTGATTGCGACGGTTTCTGAAAGAGATTCAGGGGAACACGCAAGCGATTCTTGGCATGGACACTTCCAGAGCGCCGGATCCGCTGCTACTACCTGGTAACGCAGAGGTCCTGCTAAAGGGAGGTTCCATGAAACTGTCCCGATTCACGGCTTTTTCGTCCTCGCTCCTGCTCGGCGCCGTCCTCGCCCTCACCGGGGCGGGCGCCGCCCAGGCCGCCGAGTCCGCCGCGCTCGACTACGTGGCGCTCGGCGACTCGTACTCGTCGGGTGTCGGTGCCGGCAGCTACGACAGCGCGAGCGGCAACTGCAAGCGCTCCACCAAGGCGTATCCGGTGCTCTGGAAGAACGCGAACGCCCCCTCCTCCTTCGCGTTCACCGCTTGCTCGGGCGCCCGAACGGGTGATGTCACGGCCGGTCAGCTCGGACCGCTCTCCACCGCCACCGACCTGGTCTCTCTCACCGTCGGCGGCAACGACGCCGGTTTCGCGGACGTCATGACCACCTGTGTCACCCAGTCCGAATCCGCCTGCATCAGCCGTATCAATCAGGCCAAGGCGTACGTGGACACCACCCTGCCCGGCAAGCTCGACTCCGTGTACTCGGCCATCCGGAGCAAGGCCCCCAACGCCCGCGTCGTCGTGCTCGGCTACCCCCGCTTCTACAAGCTCGACGGCAACTGCGTCGCCGGCCTGAGCGAGAACGAACGGCGCGCCATCAACGACGCCTCCGACTACCTCAACGCGGCCACCGCCAAGCGCGCCGCCGACCACGGCTACACCTTCGCGAGCGTGGTCTCCGCCTTCACCGGCCACGAGATCTGCTCCGGCGCGTCATGGCTGCACAGCGTCAACTGGCTCAACATCGGGGAGTCCTACCACCCCACCGCCGCCGGCCAGTCCGGCGGCTACCTTCCGCCGTTCAACGCGGCGGACGGCGCGTAGCCGGGCCGCCGCCCGCGGCCGGGGAGCCGGTCCCGTCCGACGGCGTCGCCGACGACGGCGGGGTCGACGGCGGGGCCGTCTCCTCACAGGTCACCGAGAACGCCACCCAGTTGGACTGCCGGGCGACCGGCTCACGGACCTCCATCCGGATCCGGTCGCTCACGTCCGCACCCGCCCCGTAGTCCGACTGCGTGCGCGGCACCTGCTGCTCGGTGGGACCGCCCGCCGGGAACTCCAGCGTCTGCCACCCCGGGTCCTGGCCCTCCCCGCTCTCCGTCACCCAGCGGTACGCGACGGTGGCCGGCGTCCGGTCCACCGTGACCGTCGCGGTGAACTCCGGCGCCCGTTCCTCCGGCGGCGGACACGCCCCCTCGTAGCTGTCCCGCACCGCCCGGACGAACAGCAGCACCGACACCGGCGGCGTCGTCGACGGACTCGGCGCGACGCTCGTCGTCGCCGTCGTGGGCGGGGGCGTCGTGGGCGCCTCGGTCGTCGGCGCGCTCGTCGTGACCGGCGGCACCGGCGCCGTCCCGTCCGGGCCGGTGTCCCGCAGCGCCGCGTACGTCAGGGCGCCGGCCAGCAGGAGCAGCGCGGCGAGCGCGGCGAGCAGCGCACCTCTCTTCCGCGACCGGCGCGCGGGCCCGAGTTCCGTCCCCGGCGCGGGTAGAGGCGCGGTCGCCCCATGGCCCACGGGCCCGGTGGGACCCTCCTCCCAGGAGCCGACGGGCAGCGGCACCGGAGCCGTCGGCGGCTCGGTGCGGGGGGTGCCGCCCGCCCCGATGAGCCGCAGCCGCTCCTCCGCCGTCTCCGCCGGAAGCCGCTGCTCCGGGTCCTTGCGCAACAGCCCCTCGATCACCGGGGCCAGCGCCCCGGCGTGCGCGGGCGGCGCGGGCTCCTCGTCCACCACCGTCCGCAGGGTGTCGAGCGCGGTCTCCCGGCGGAACGGCGAGACGCCCTCCACGGCGGCGTACAGAAGCACACCGAGGGACCAGAGATCCGCCGCGGGCCCCGGCGTGCGCCCCAGCGCGCGTTCGGGCGCGAGGTACTCGGGCGAGCCGATGAGCTCGCCGGTCATCGTGAGCGGGGAGGTCCCCGCGACGGCCGCGATCCCGAAGTCGGTGAGCACCACCCGGCCGTCGTTGGACAGCAGGACGTTGGCCGGTTTCACATCCCGGTGCAGCACCCCCGCCGCGTGCGCGGCCCGCAGCGCGGCGAGCACCTCGGCCCCCACGTGCGCCGCCCGCCGGGGCGGCAGCGGGCCCTCCGCCTCCAGCGTCTCGGCCAGGGTCAGACCGCGGACCAGCTCCATCACGATCCAGGGGCGGCCGTCGTCCAGGGCCACGTCGTAGACGGTGACGACGTTGCGGTGGGCGATCCGGGCGGCGGACCTGGCCTCCCGCTCCAGCCGGGCGAACAGCCGCTCGCGGTCCTCCGTGGGCAGCCCGGCCGGCGCGCGGACCTCCTTGACGGCGACCTCCCGGCCCAGGAGCTCGTCCCGGGCGCGCCAGACGGTGCCCATACCGCCCTCGCCGAGCACGTCGAGCAGCCGGTAACGACCCGCGATGACCGTCATCACTCCACGGTAACCGAGCCGCGCGGATTTTGGTGGCGGAGATCACACCCGGTCGAAGGCCCGCTGGTGGCGGCCGTGCGTGCAGGATGGTTCGTGACGGTTCGACAGGTGTGCGAGCGCTGTCCAACTCTCCCTGGAAGCAGATGGATTCGGACAGTGATCGTCAACCCCCGTACGTGAGCGGTGAATCCTGCGGCCGGAATACACGGGTGTCGTAGCGGAGCGATAGGGTTAACCTGCCCGGGCCGGGTGCCCTCGTACGGGTGGGGAGTGACATGGAACAGATAACGATGCGCAGCAGGCCGCGTGTGCCTGCCATCACCTGCGGGAGCAGCGCGACCAGTTCGCGCCTCGACCGCCATCTCGCGGTGCTCGGCGGTCCCGCCGTGCCGCAGCGCGAGGCGGCCGAAGCGACGCTGCTCATGCGGGAACTGACGACGCGTACGCGTGAGGTGCCGGTGCACGGTCACCGCAGCCGCAGTGCGCGGGTCTCGCTCTTCGCCCCGCTGCGCCGACTGCGCCGCTCGCTGTTCGGCAGCCACGGCTGACGGGCCGTCCGGGGCGGGCTCCCGCGTACCCCGAGGCACCGCTCCCGCCCGCACCCGCTCGGCCCACGGCCCGCTCCTGACCGCCCCGCCGGACGTGTCCCCGCCCGTCCGGCGCTTCCCCTTGTCCGGCGCTTCCTCGCGTCCGGGCTGCCCCGGCGTGTGTGGACCGTCGCCGAGGGGTCAGGTGCGGGCGTAGCGCCCGACCGCCGCCGGAGCGCACAGCGCGATCAGCGCGAGCGACCACAGCAGCGCCCCGGCGACCGGATGCGTCACCGGCCAGGCCGCGTCCGCCGGCACGGACGCGTGTCCGCACAGC
Organism: Streptomyces sp. NPDC006339; assembly: GCF_040612775.1. Lineage (NCBI taxonomy): Bacteria > Bacillati > Actinomycetota > Actinomycetes > Kitasatosporales > Streptomycetaceae > Streptomyces > Streptomyces sp. NPDC006339. The sequence continues at coordinate 75,241 of NZ_JBEXQW010000031.1, read as the reverse complement.
TCCCGCACGGCGGTCGTCACCGCCGAGATCGGGTTCCACTCCGCGACCGTGCGCAGCCAGCCCGGCATCCCGTCGGTCGGGATGTACGCGTTGGAGAGCAGCGGCAGCATGAAGGTGGCGCTGCCGAGCTGGCCCGCCGCCTCCTCGCTGCGGGAGGCGAGGCCGAGCAGGATGCCCACCCAGGTCGCCGCGAAGCGGAAGAGCAGCAGCAGTCCGACGGCGGCCAGCACCTCCAGGGGCGTGCCCTCGATCCGCCAGCCCATCGCGAGTCCGACGAGCAGCAGCGGGACCATGCCGGCCGTGCTGGTCACCAGATCGGCCAGGGCTTGCCCGAGCGGCACCGCCGCCCTGCTGACCGGAAGGGTCCGGAGCCGTTCCGTCACGCCCCGGTGGGTGTCCTGGGCCGCCTGGAACATGCCGGTCATCACGCCGTTCGCGGCCGTCGCCACCAGCATGCCCGGCACCAGATAGGCCCGGTAGTCGGCGCCCGGCATGGCGAGGGCGCCGCCGAAGACGTAGCCGAAGAAGAGCAGGAAGACGATCGGCATGGTCTGGGTCATGACCGTGATCGCCGGGGCGCGCCGGATCCGCCGGAGGTGCCGGCCGAGGATCGCGGTGCCGTCGTGGACGAGGGTGTTCATGCGGCGGCCTCCGGGGTGAGGGCGGGACGGGGCGCGCGGCCGGTGAGGCGCAGGAACACCTCGTCGAGGGTGGGCGGCCGCAGAGAGGCGTCGAGCAGGGGGATCCCGGCCGCGTCGACCTCCCGCACGATCCGGGGCAGGGTGAGCGTCGGGTCCGTGGTGACCGCGCCGACCGTGCGGTGCTCGGCGTCCAGGACCGGTGCGGAGCCGGTGAGCCGGTCGAGCACGGCGGCCGCCTCCGGGAGGAACGAGGGGTGGGCGACCACGACCTGGGCGTAGTTGCCGATCAGCGCCTTCAGTTCGGCCGGGGTGCCCCGGTGGGCGGCACGGCCCTCGTCGACGAGGACGATCTCGTCGGCGAGCTGGTCGGCCTCCTCCAGATACTGCGTGGTCAGCAGCACGGTCGTGCCCTGGGACGCCAACCCCCGTACGGCGTCCCAGATCTCGCCCCTGCTGTGCGGGTCGAGGCCGGTGGTGGGCTCGTCCAGGAAGAGCACGCGCGGCCGCACGATCAGACTCGCGGCCAGGTCGAGGCGGCGGCGCATGCCGCCGGAATAGGTGCGGGCGGGCCGGTCGGCGGCCCCGGTGAGCCCGAACCGCTCCAGGAGCTCGTCGGCGCGGGAGCGCGGGGCGCGCAGCAGGCGGGCGAAGAGCCGCAGGTTCTCGGCGCCGGTCAGATCGCCGTCGACGGAGGCGTACTGCCCGGTGACCGCGATCCGCCGCCGCACCCCGGCCGGATCGCGCACCACGTCGCACCCGGCGACCCGGGCGCTGCCGGAGTCGGGGGAGACGAGCGTCGTGAGCACCCGGACGGCGGTGGTCTTGCCGGCCCCGTTGGGGCCGAGGACGCCGCAGACCCGGCCCTCGGGGACGGCGAGGTCGAGTCCGCGCAGCGCGTGGACCTCCCCGTACCGCTTCTGCAGACCTTCACTAAGTACAGCGTACGTAGTCGTCATGCGGTGACCCTAGCGCATTACGTACGGTGTACGTAACCGGGCGGGGGTGGAGAGCCTCATTACGATGGGGACGACGAGGTGATGAGATGGCGGGCCGAGCGGCCGAACCCGAAGTGATCTGGGCGCGCCCCGAGCGCACGGGCCGAGGCCCGAAACCGGCCTACAGCCGGGGGGACATCACGGACGCGGCCGTCCGCATCGCCGACGCCGACGGCATCGACGCCGTCTCCATGCGCCGGATCGCCGCCGAACTCGGCTGCGGCACCATGTCGCTGTACAACTACGTGCCGCGCAAGGAGGACCTGTACGAGCTGATGGTCGATCGGGTCAGCGGCGAGTACGAGTTCGGCGGCGGGCCCAGCGGCGACTGGCGGGCCGACATGCGGGCCGTGGCCCACGAGGCCCGGGGCATCCTGCGCCGCCACCCGTGGGTGATCCGGCTGATGACCACGGGATACGCCTTCGGGCCCAACGCCCTGCGCTTCCTGGAGCACTGCCTGGAATGCCTCGACGGGCTCGACCTGCCCGGCGGCACCAAGATCGAGCTGATCGCCACGGTCAACGGCACCGTGATGACCCTCGTGGCCAACGAACTCGCCCTCGCCGAACGGGCCCGCTCCCTGCCCTGGTCCGCGGAGCGCGAACAGGAGGTGCGCCGGGCGTACCTGGCGAGCCGACTGGCCACCGGCGCCTACCCGCACCTGACCGCCGCCTTCGCCGAGGCCGCCCCGCCGCCCGACGCGGAGGAGGTCTTCGTCCGGACGGTCGACCGGGTCCTCGACTCCTTCGTGAAGAGCTGAGCGCCGCCGCCGCTACCGCAGCCCCTCGCTACAGCAGGGCGAACTGCCCCTCGGGGCCCTCCTCCTGATGGTCCAGTACGGACGCGGGCCGGCGGGCCCCGTCCGGCACCGGCAGCACGCCCGCCTCCCGCAGGGCGCTCCGGCCCACCCCGGCCGCTCCCGCGCGCTCCGCCAGCGCCGCGCACTCCGGCGCCCGCCCGGCCAGCAGCGCCAGCACCGTGATCAGCTCCAGCAGCTCCGAGGTCCACTCCTGGGGCCAGGCGGCCGGGCCGATCGCCTCCAGACCGCCCGGCTCGGCGGCGGCGGTCCGCTGCGCGAACCACTGCTCCAGCATCCGCACACCACCGACCTCGAAGTCCCAGGCGCTCCGCGGCACGGGGGAGACACGGCCCTCGTCCAGGCTCAGGACCTCCGCCTCAGGGTCGTACCCGAGCCGCTCCGGCCGGGCCGGGATCGCCGCCCGCACATAGGGCCGGCGGCCGCCGGGCAGCCGGGGCCGCTCACCGCCCCGGGCGCCGCGCAGCTCCACCGCCATGAGCTCCCGGCCGAGCGCCACGCCCTCCGCCCACACCGCCGGGTCCTCCGGCAGCGGCACCCGGCAGCCCGCGGGGGAGGGGAGCGCCGCCGCCACCGCCCAGGCCAGCACGTCCGGGGCGGCGACCTCGTGCCCGTAGCGCGCGGTGAGCAGCGGCAGCAGGCCGGGCGCGAGATTCGGCTCCCGGCCGCCGGGGCGGCGGAACAGCGGGCGGATGCGGCCGGGACGGCCGGCGGGCGAGCGGCCGTCGGGAAGCGCGGCCGTCACCAGCAGCGCGGGACCGGCCGCGCCCGGCACATGACCCTGCTCGACGGCGAAGAGCTGCCGGTCGTCGGCGACCCGCCACAGCTCGGGCCGGGCGGTGTCGATCAGCCGGTGGTCCGGCAGCAGCCACTGCTCGTCGAACGGCCCGTACGCGAGCCGCACCGGCTCGGGGCAGGGCCCGGTCTCCCGCGCGAACCGCACGGTGCCGGTCCGCTGCCCGGGCAGCGCCGCCACCGAACTCGCGGGCGTCCGCGCCCGGCTCGGCCGGAACAACGCCTCCCGCTCCGCCCCCTCGGCCGCCACCAACCGGTCCCAGCGCGCCTTGAGCGTCCGCCGGTCCGGGGCCACGATCCAGGAGCGGCCCAGCCGCAGCGGCGCCACGGACCAGGGCATGAGGTCGTCCAGCAGCGGCACGTCGTCCGTGGGGGCGTCCGGTCCAGGGGCTCGGGTCACGCCCCGCATGCTAACGAGATCCCGCCCGCCCGCGGCCCCGGGACCGTCCTCCGCTCCCCGGACGGGCGGATCCACCGCCGGCGTCCCGGGCGGGCCTGGGGTGATCCGAGCCGGGTGCTGCCGGTGGGGCTCACGGGCCCGGCGTCGAGGCCGTCGCCGAGAGTGCCGGCGGGCGTGCGGTGTCCGTGGCGGAGGCATGGCCGGCGTCCTGGGCGCGTGCCAGCGCGGCCGAGGCCCGGGCGAAGCGGTCCGCGAGTCCCTTCCGGGCGGCCTCCTCGAGGAGAGGGCGCAGCTCGGCCGTCGCCGCCCGGGCGAGGCGGCGGGATTCCGCCCCGGCCCGCAGCATGGCGCCGTAGCCGGCGGCGGGTGCCGCGTCCGCCAGCAGGCCGTCCAGTCGCCGGGCGAGCTCCCGGCCGGCCCTCGCGGCCTCGCGCGCCGGCGGACCGGCCTCCGCCAAGGTCCGCAGCACGGCGGCCAGCTCCGTACCGTGCGGCCCCGGCCGGTTCTCCTCCCACGCGGCGCGGACCGCAGCCTCGGCCCGGTCGTGGTCCATGGCGGCCCGCGCGGCGGCGTCGCGCAGCCCGGTCGCGCGGCTCAGGAGCCGCGGGTCCACGCCCGCGAACGGCGGCAGTCTGCGGACGCCGCCGCCGACCAGCCCGGCGACGGACAGGAGCACACCGCCCCGGAGGAGTCCGTCGGTGAGCCGGCTCCGGAAGTCCGGCTGGTGGTGGCGGGCCATGTAGAGCTCGCCGCGATGCGTGCCCGCGGTGAACACCCAGCCGAACCGGCCCAGGGGTCCGCGATCGCACTCGATCGTCGCTTCGCGCGGGCCTTGGTCGAGGGGGTCCGCCCATCGGACCCGGCAGGTCCCGTCGGCCTTCGCGTCGAGCACGGCCAACTGGACCTTGTGCAGCGCGGGTGGGGCGGGCTCGGTCAGGTACAGCCCCGCCCATCCCGCCAGCAGCACCAGGCCGACGGCCGACACCCATCGGAAGAAGTGCCTGTGCCCCATCCCGCTCCCCCTGCGTCCTCGCTCCACCCGCCGTCCACCGGTGGGACCCCAGTCTGCCCGGTCCACCCCGCGCGGGGCAGGGTCAGCGGGCCTCCATCGTCACCGTGAAGGAGAAGCGGTCGCCGCGGTAGCGGATGCGGGCCACGTCGACGACGCGGCCCTCGGCGTCGTAGGTCACGCCCGTGTAGTGCAGGATCGGCGACAGCAGCGGCACGTCGAGCAGGGCGGCGGTCTCCGGGTCGGCGAGGCGGGCCTCCACGGTGTCGGTGATGCGGCTGATCCGGACGCCGACCACGTCCCGCAGCACCTTCGTCATCGGCCAGCGCTCCAGGTCGGCCGGGTCGATGCCGGCGGCGACCTCGGGGAGCACGGCGTTCTCCGCCCAGTTGGTGGGCTCGCCGCTCTCGCCGTCGGCGCGCAGCCGGCGGAAGACGGCGACCTCGCCGGTGCCGGGGAAGTACTCGGCGAGCTCGCCGGGGACCGGCTCGGTGCCGTGGCCGAGGACGGTGGTCCGCTCGCCGGACTGCTGGGCCACGATCGCGTCGATCGAGCCGAGCAGCCGGCGCGGGCTGGAGCGCCGGGCGCCCGGCTCGATGAAGGTGCCGCGCCGCCGGTGCCTGCTGATCAGGCCCTCCTCCTCCAGCTCCTTGAGGGCCTGGCGCATGGTCAGCACGCTGACCCCGTAGTGCGCGGCGAGCTGCTCCTCGGTGGGCAGCCGCAGCGAGGCGTCGGGGGTGCGGCCCAGTATGGAGGCGCGCAGCGACTGCGAGACCTGGTACCAGAGCGGCAGCTTCCGGTTCAGGACCAGCGAGTCGGGAGCGAAGGCGGTCACGGCTCTCTCCAACGACGACAATGAGACACCCGGCCGGATGTTACGGCTGTTTACGGCCGGAAGTGGCGCTCCAGACCCTGCCATACGTCGTCGTAGCCACGCTGCAGGTGGTCGGCGCCGGCCGCCTGGGCGGTGGCCGTGACCGGCCAGCGCGTCTCGAACATGAAGGCGAGGCCGTCGTCGATCTTCTGCGGCTTCAGCTCGGCGGCGCTGGCCTTGTCGAAGGTCTCCCGGTCGGGGCCGTGCGCGGACATCATGTTGTGCAGCGAGCCGCCGCCCGGCACGAAGCCCTCGGCCTTGGCGTCGTAGGCGCCCTCGATCAGGCCCATGTACTCGCTCATCACATTGCGGTGGAAGTACGGCGGCCGGAAGGTGTCCTCGCCGACCAGCCAGCGCGGGGCGAAGACGACGAAGTCGACGCCCGCGAGGCCGGGGGTGTCGGAGGGCGAGGTCAGCACCGTGAAGATCGACGGGTCCGGGTGGTCGTAGGAGATCGTCCCGATGACGTTGAAGCGGCGCAGGTCGTAGACGTACGGGGTGTGGTTGCCGTGCCAGGCCACGACGTCCAGCGGCGAGTGGTCGTAGGTCGCGGACCAGAGGTTGCCGCAGTACTTGTTCACCACCTCCACCGGGCCCTCGACGTCCTCGTACGCGGCGACCGGGGCCCGGAAGTCACGGGCGTTGGCCAGGCCGTTGGCGCCGATCGGGCCGAGGTCGGGGAGCTGGAACGGGGCGCCGTAGTTCTCGCAGACGTACCCGCGGGCCGTGTCGTCCAGGAGCTCCACGCGGAAGCGGACGCCGCGCGGGATCAGCGCGACCTCGCCGGGCTTCGCCGCGAGGTCGCCGAGCTCGGTGCGCAGCAGCAGGCCGCCGTGCTCGGGGACGATCAGCAGCTCGCCGTCGGCGTCGCTGAAGACCCGCTCCATCGGCGCGTTCGCGTGGTAGAGGTGCACGGCCATGCCGACCCGCTGGGCCGCGTCGCCGTTGCCGCCGAGGGTCCACAGACCGGCCAGCCAGTCCGTGCCGGGGGCCGGCTCCGGCAGCGGGTTCCAGCGCAGCCGGTTGGGGTCGGGGACGGTCTCGGTGAAGGGCGCGCTGCGCAGGGCGCCGTTGTCGATCCGGGTGAACGGCGGGTGCGCGGCCGAGGGGCGGATCCGGTAGAGCCACGAGCGCCGGTTGTGCGCCCGCGGCTCCGTGAAGGCGCTCCCGCTGAGCTGCTCCGCGTAGAGGCCGAGCGGCGCGCGCTGCGGCGAGTTCCGGCCCTCCGGGAGGGCCCCGGGGACGGCCTCGGAGCTGTGCTCGTTGCCGAAACCCGTGCTGTAGGTCAGCGCGTCGGCCGTCTTCCTCGCCTGTTCCGCGTTCATCGCCTGCTCCTGTCCTGACGCTCACAACAATCCTATGCATGACCGTAGGATTCCGCTGCCGCTCACGTCAACGGAATCGGGCCGGAGCTTTGCCGGGCCTCCTTGGACGCGGCCGGCGCACTGCGGGTTCCGGCGCGCGCCGCCCTACGGGTCCGTTCGGGGGATGCCCCGCCCGGCGCGTACCGGAGCGGCATGATGGTCCCCGTGCCCCAGCCCACCCCGAAGCCCTCACCCGCCCCGGGCCAGGCCCCGCTGCTCCGGCGCGCACCCGTCCAGCAGCGCAGCGCCGCACGCCTCGCCCGCATCCTCGACGCCTGCGCCGAGCTCCTCGACGAGACCGGCTACGAGCAGCTCAGCACCCGCGCCGTCGCCGCCCGCGCGGGCGTCCCCATCGGCTCCGTCTACCGCTTCTTCGGCAACAAGCGGGCCATGGCCGCCGCCCTCGCCCACCGCAACCTCGACAGCTACGCCGCCCGCATCACCGCCGGGCTCGCCGCGCTTCCGGAGGTGGACGCCACGGGGGCCATCGACACCGCCCTCGACGCCTACCTCGCCATGAAGCGGACCGTGCCCGGCTTCGCCCTCGTCGACTTCGGCATCCCCGCCCAGACCCCGCCGCCGGGCGAGACCGGCGACGAGGACCCCAACCGGCGGGTCGCCGAACGCATCCGCGACCTGCTCGCCGCGGCCCTCGACCGCCCCGCGGACGAGACCCTGCTGCGCAAGGTCCTCGTCTGCGTCGAGGCCACCGACGCCCTCCTCCGCCTCGCCTTCCGCACCGACCCGGCCGGCGACCCCGCGCTCGTCGCCGAGACCCGCGCCCTCCTCCACGCCTACCTCGCGCCCTCGCTCGGAGGCGAACCGGCCTGAGGGGCGCGCACACGGGGCTGTCGAACCTCCCTACCGGTCGGTATGCTCGCGCTTGCCCGCGCGCCACCGCCGCCGCCCCTGGGAGACCCCATGTCCTCCGCCCCGTCCACCGCCCTGCGCATCTGCCCCCTGTGCGAAGCGACCTGCGGACTGACCCTCACCCTCGACGACGGCAAGGTCACCGCCGCCCGGGGCGACCGCGACGACGTCTTCAGCCGGGGCTTCATCTGCCCCAAGGGCGCCGCCTTCCCCGAGGTCGACGCCGACCCCGACCGGCTCACCACCCCGCTGGTCCGCGAGAACGGAACCCTGCGCGAGGCCACCTGGGAGGAGGCGTTCGACCTCGTCGCCGCCCGCGTCCGCCCGCTGATCGAGGAGCACGGACCGAACGCCGTCGGCGTCGTCCTCGGCAACCCCAACGTGCACACCGTCGCCGGCGCCCTCTACCCGCCGCTGCTCCTCGGCGCCCTCGGCACCCGCAACCTCTTCACCGCCTCCACGGTCGACCAGATGCCCAAGCACGTCTCCAGCGGGCTGCTGTTCGGCGACGCCTTCGCCATCCCCGTACCCGACCTCGACCGCACCGACCACCTGCTGATGCTCGGCGCCAACCCGCTGGACTCCAACGGCAGTCTGTGCACCGCCCCCGACTTCCCCGGCCGCCTCAAGGCGCTGCGCCGCCGCGGCGGCACCCTCACCGTCGTCGACCCGCGCCGCACCCGCACCGCCCGGCTCGCCGACCGCCACCTCGCCCCCCGCCCCGGCACCGACGCCCTCTTCCTCGCCGCGGTCGCCCACACCCTCTTCGAGGAGGACCTGACCGACCTCGGCCCCCTCGCCGCCCATGTCGAAGGGGTCGACGAAGTCCGGTCGGCGCTACGGGACTTCAGCGCCGACGCGGTCGCCGCCGACTGCGACCTGGACGCCGAGGCCATCCGCGTCACCGCCCGCGAACTGGCCGCCGCGCCCACCGCCGCCGTCTACGGACGCATGGGTTCCTCCACCGTCGCGTACGGCACCCTCGGGAACTGGCTCGTCGACGTCCTCAACATCCTCACCGGCAACCTCGACCGGCCCGGCGGCGCCCTCTTCCCGCTCTCCGCGACCGCCCCCGCGCCCCGCCCGGCCGGACCCGGCAAGGGCTTCGCGCTCGGCCGCTGGAGCAGCCGGGTCTCCGGTCACCCCGAGGCCAAGGGCGAACTCCCGCTCGCCGCCCTCGCCGAGGAGATCGACACCCCCGGGGAGGGCCGCATCCGGGCCGTCGTCACCATCGCCGCCAACCCCGTCCTGTCCGCCCCGGACGGGCGGCGCCTCGACGCGGCCCTCGCCTCCCTCGACCTCATGGTCGCCGTCGACCCGTACCTGAACGAGACCACCCGGCACGCCGACGTCGTCCTGCCTCCGCCGCCGCCCTCCCAGAGCGCCCACTTCGACTTCGCCTTCAACGGCTTCGCCGTCCGCAACCAGGTGCGGCACACCCCCGCCGCCCTGCCGCTCGCCCCCGGCCGCATGGACGAGTGCGAGATCCACGCCCGCCTCGTCCTCGCCGTCTCGGGCATGCACGGCGCCCCGCCCTCGGCCGTCGACGAGCTCGCCGTCGACACCCTGCTCGCCAAGGCCGTCACCCAGGAGCACTCGCCCGTGTACGGCGAGGACCCCAAGGCCGTCGCCGCCCGCCTCACCGGCACCACCGGGCCCGAGCGGCGCCTCGACCTGATGCTGCGCCTCGGCCCGTACGGCCGCTCCCACGGGCTCGGCCTCGACGCCCTGCGCGCCGCCCCGAACGGCATCGACCTCGGCCCGCTCCAGCCGCGCCTGCCCGGGCTGCTCAAGACCCGCAGCGGCCGGATCGAGCTGCTGCCCGCGCCGATCGCCGCCGACCTGCCCCGGCTGCGCGCCGCGCTCGGCTCCGCGGCCGATCCCGGCACCCTCCGGCTCGTCGGGCGGCGCCATCTGCGCTCCAACAACAGTTGGCTGCACAACATCCCGGCGCTCGGCGGCGGCTCCAACCGCTGCACCCTCCAGATCCACCCGGAGGACGCGGCCCGGCTCGGCCTCGAAGCCGGCGCCGCCGCCCGGGTCAAGGGCGAGGGCGGCGAGCTGGAGGCCGAGGTGGAGATCACCGACACCGTGCGCCCGGGCGTCGTCAGCCTGCCGCACGGCTGGGGCCACGACCGCCCCGGCACCCGGCTCGGGGTCGCCTCCCGGCGGCCCGGCGTCAACGTCAACCAGCTCCTCGACGGCTCGCGGCTCGACCCCCTGTCGGGCACCGCCGTCCTCAACGGCTTCCCCGTCCACATCACACCGGTCCTGTGACCTGGGGTTTTGCTCGTATTGCTCACGCGTCAACGTCTTGTTAACGCCGAAAGGGGCCACCTACCGTCATCCGGACCGCCGCTCTGGCGGGAGTTCAAGGGTGAACGTGAGGTGTCCTCCCATGCTGACCATCCTCGGCTTCGCCATGATCGCGACCTTCCTGGTCCTGATCATGATGAAGAAGATGTCGCCGATCGCGGCGCTCGTGCTCATTCCCGCGCTGTTCTGCGTCGCCGTCGGACAGGGGGCCCAGCTCGGCGACTACGTCATCGAGGGCGTCGGCAAGCTGGCGCCCACGGCCGCGATGCTGATGTTCGCGATCGTCTACTTCGGCGTGATGATCGACGTCGGCCTGTTCGACCCGATCGTCCGCGGCATCCTGCGCTTCTGCAAGGCCGACCCGGTGCGCGTCGTGGTCGGTACGGCGCTGCTCGCCGCGATCGTGTCGCTGGACGGCGACGGCTCGACCACCTTCATGATCACGGTCTCGGCGATGTATCCGCTCTACAAGCGGCTCGGCATGAGCCTGGTCGTCATGACCGGTGTCGCGGCCATGGCCAACGGCGTGATGAACACCCTGCCCTGGGGCGGCCCCACCGCCCGCGCAGCGACCGCGCTCAAGCTGGACGCGGGCGACGTCTTCGTGCCGATGATCCCGGCACTCGGCTGCGGCCTGCTCTTCGTCCTCGCCCTCTCCTACGTCCTCGGCCGCCGCGAGCGCCGGCGCATCGGCTACCTCAGCCTGGACGAGGTGCTGGCCCCGCAGACGGAGACCGTCCTGGTCACGGCGGGCGGCGGGGCCGGCGGCGAGGCCGGTGCGGACTCCCGTACGGGCTCGGCCTCCGGCGCCGGCGCCGGTGACGGCGCCACGGGTGCCGGTTCCGGGCCGGCCGGGGGCGCGCCGGCCGAGGGCGTTCCGGCCGAGGAGGACGGCTTCCAGGGTCTCGACCCGCACCGCGCCACCCTGCGCCCCAAGCTGTACTGGTTCAACGCCGGGCTCACCGTCGCCCTGCTCACCGCGATGATCATGGAGCTGCTGCCGATCCCGGTGCTGTTCCTGCTCGGCGCCGCGCTCGCGCTCACCGTCAACTTCCCGCAGATGGCCGACCAGAAGGCCCGGATCGCCGCGCACGCCGACAACGTCCTCAACGTGGCCGGCATGGTCTTCGCCGCCGCGGTCTTCACCGGCGTGCTCACCGGCACCGGCATGGTCAAGCACATGGCCGACTGGCTCGTCGGCGCCATCCCGGAGGGCATGGGCCCGCACATGGCGCTGGTCACCGGCGTGCTGAGCCTGCCGCTCACGTACTTCATGTCGAACGACGGCTTCTACTTCGGCGTGCTGCCGGTCCTCGCCGAGGCGGGCGCGGCGCACGGCGTGTCGCCGCTGGAGATCGCCCGCGCCTCGCTCGTCGGGCAGGCGCTGCACATGTCGAGCCCGCTGGTTCCCGCGGTGTACGTGCTGGTCGGCATGGCGAAGGTCGAGTTCGGCGACCACACCCGCTTCGTGGTCAAGTGGGCGGCGCTGACCTCGCTGGTGGTGCTGGGGGCGGGGATCCTCTTCGGGATCATCTAGCCGGGGAGCGTCCCGGCGTCCGCCGCAGGGCCGGACGGGTGGAAGTCGGAGGGTGACACGGCACGGTGTCACCTTCCGTCGCCATGTGGTGACCAATAGTCAGATTATCGGCCTCATCGATCCGATATCGGTGTACGACTGGAGGAACCCCCATGACCGCTCCGTCCGTCCGTCCCCTGCTGTCGACCCTCGTCGCCGGCCTCGCCCTGGGCGCCGTGACCCTGGCAGGTGCGCCCGCCGCGTACGCGGCCCCGGGCGACGACGGCGACATCAAGGTGCACCGGAAGGGCACCCAGGAGCCCGACCAGAGCAACCACCCCCGGGTCTGCGAGTTCCACTTCGCGGCCTTCAACTTCAGGGACATCCCGGGCTCGCAGATCCGCTGGGACATCTACAACCAGCCCCCCACCAACAGCCAGTCGCTGCGTGACGGAGTCATTCCGCTCAACAGCGCCGGCACCGGCTACAGCCCCGACATGTCGCTGCCCGACGGCATGTACAAGGTCGAGGTGACCTGGACGGGCCAGATGGGCGCGAAGAAGAGCAAGGTCTTCCGGGTCGACTGCGAGAACGGCAACGGCGGGCCCGGCGGCGGGAACGGTCACAAGCCGCCGCACGGCCCGGTCGGAGCGGGCGGCGGCGGGTCCGCCGACCTCACCGGCTCCACCGGCGACGGCGCCGCCTTCGGCATCGGATCGGCCCTCGCCGCGGGTCTCGCGGGCACCGCGGGTCTGATCCTCATCCGCCGTTCGCGCCGCCGTGCCGATGGCGCCGCGTAGGTCCCACTCCCCGCGCGGGACGGCCTCCGCCCGCCGGGCCCCGGCTCCGGCTCCCGCTCTCGGACCGGTCCTGGGCCCGGTGGTCGGCCCCTTCCTGGCGCCGGCCCCGGCCGTGTCCCCGTCCTCGTCCCCGGACGGGCGCGGCCCGGGCCGGCCCCACCCGCGCGGGCCCGGGCGCCCGCGCGGCCGCACCACCCGCCGGCAGCGCCGGCTCCTCCGGCTCGCCCGGACCGTCGTCGTGACCGTGTCCCTGGTCGCCGGCGGCGTCTGGTGGGCCCAGGACGAGGAGCCGGCCGGCCCCGCGCTCGCCGCCGGGCCGGCCGCGCACGGCGCGGCGGCGCCGGCCGGGACCGCGCGGGACGACGGCCGGGGGCGCGCGGCCCCGGCGACCGCCGAGCCGTCCACCCCGCCGGCGCCCCTGGGCCGGTCCCGGCCCACCGCCCTGGCCGTCCCCGCGATCACCATCGAGGCCCCCGTGATCGACCTCGGCCTCGACGCCTCCGGGCGGCTCGCCACTCCGCCCGTCGACAACCCCCGGATCGTCGGCTGGTACGCGAACGGCGTCACCCCCGGAGAGCGCGGCACCGCCGTCGTCGTCGGCCACCGCGACACCCGCACCGGACCGGCGATCTTCATCAACCTCAACTCGCTCGCCCCGGGCAACACCGTCCGGATCGCCCGCGCAGACGGTCGCGTCGCCGTCTTCACGGTCGACCGGGTGCGGACGTACGCCAAGTCGGCCTTCCCCGACAAGGAGGTGTACGGCGCCGCGAACCGGCCCGAACTGCGCCTGCTCACCTGCGGCGGAAGCTTCGACCCCAAGGAGGGCTACGCCTCCAACATCGTGGTCTTCGCGCATCTCACGGGTGTCGAACGGAAGATCTGACCCCGCCCCGGCGGGCCGCGCCCCCTGTCGCGTGCCCTGCCGTGCTCCCGCCGTGTCTCCTGCCACGCGCCCGCCGGACCCGGCCGCTCCGCCCCGCCGCCCTCCCCGGCAAGGCGGAAACCGCCAGTTCGCGGGCGCCGCCGCTGTGCGGGCGGGCCGTGGACAGGGCGGGCGGCGGCGGGTGAGGATCGGTCCGCACGGGGCCCGCGGGCGAGAAGGGGCCTGGCGCCATAAAACTAACAGCGCTAGTTTGGGTCTGCCCGTGCCCCGACAGGCGAGGAGAGACAGCGCATGAAGGCCCACGACGCGATGTACATCGGCGGGGAGTGGCGCCCCGCCGCCTCCCCGGAGGCGATCGCGGTGATCGACCCGGCCACCGAGCAGGTCATCGGCCACGTCCCGGCCGGCACCGCCGAGGACGTCGACGCCGCCGTACGGGCCGCCCGCGCCGCCTTCCCCGGCTGGGCCGCAACCCCGCCCGCCGAGCGGGCCGCCCGGCTCGCCGCCCTGCGCGACGCGCTCGCCGCCCGCGCCGAGGAGATCGCCGCCACGGTCACCACCGAGCTCGGCGCCCCGCCGCAGCTCGCCGCCGCCGTGCACACCGGCCTGCCGATAGCCGTCGCCGGCTCCTACGCCGAACTCGCCGCCACCCACCCCTTCGAGGAGAAGGTCGGCAACTCGACCGTCTACTCCGAGCCGGTCGGCGTGGTGGCCGCGATCACGCCCTGGAACTACCCGCTGCACCAGATCGTCGCCAAGGTCGCCCCGGCCCTCGCGGCCGGCTGCGCGATCGTCCTCAAGCCCGCCGAGGACACCCCGCTCACCGCCCAGCTCTTCGCCGAGGCCGTCCACGAGGCCGGTGTCCCGGCCGGCGTCTTCAACCTCGTCACCGGTCTCGGCACGGTCGCCGGACAGGCCCTCGCCGAGCACCCGGACGTCGACCTCGTCTCCTTCACCGGGTCCACCGCCGTCGGCCGGAGGATCGGCGCCCTCGCCGGCGGCGCGGTGAAGCGGGTCGCCCTCGAACTGGGCGGCAAGTCCGCCAACGTCATCCTGCCGAGCGCCGACCTCGGCAAGGCCGTCGCCGTCGGCGTCGCCAACGTCATGTCCAACTCCGGCCAGACGTGCAGCGCGTGGACCCGGATGCTGGTGCATCGGGACCAGTACGACGAGGCGGTCCGGCTGGCCGCCGAGGCCGTCGCCAAGTACGTCCCCGGCGAGCGCGTCGGCCCCCTCGTCAACGCCCGCCAGCGCGACCGGGTCCGCGGCTACATCGAGCAGGGCGTCGCGGAGGGCGCCCGCATCGTCGCCGGCGGCCCCGAGGCCCCGCGCGAGACCGGCTACTACGTGGCCCCGACCGTCTTCGCCGACGTCACGCCCGAGATGACCATCGCCCAGGAGGAGATCTTCGGCCCGGTCGTCTCGATCATCCGCTACGAGGACGAGGCCGACGCGCTCGCCATCGCCAACGGCACCGTCTACGGGCTCGCCGGCGCCGTCTGGGGCGAGCCGGAGGAGGCCGTCGCCTTCGCCCGGCGCATGGAGACCGGCCAGGTCGACATCAACGGCGGCCGCTTCAACCCGCTGGCGCCGTTCGGCGGCTGGAAGCAGTCCGGCGTGGGCCGGGAGCTCGGCGCCCACGGACTCGCCGAGTACCTCCAGACCAAGTCCCTGCAGTTCTGAGTCCCCGCGGTGCCCGGCCCCGCGGTGCCCGGTCCGCGCGGCCCCGAGCCCCGTCCTCACCGAAGGAGCCCCACGCGTGATCCGCGCCGCCGTCCTGCCCGCCGTCGGCTCTCCCCTGGAGATCACCGGCATCGAACTGCCCGAGCCGGGACCCGGCCAGGTCCGGGTCCGCCTCGCCGCCGCCGGCGTGTGCCACTCCGACCTGTCGCTGTCCAACGGCACCATGCGGCTGCCCGTCCCCGCCGTCCTCGGCCACGAGGGCGCGGGCACCGTCGTCTCCGTCGGCGAGGGCGTCACCCATGTCGCCCCCGGCGACGGCGTGGTCCTCAACTGGGCCCCGTCCTGCGGCGTCTGCCACCCCTGCCGGCTCGGCGAGGTCTGGCTCTGCGCCGACGCGCTGACCGGCGCCGCGAACGTGCACGCCCGCACCGAGGACGGCACCGAGCTGCACCCCGGCCTCAACGTGGCGGCCTTCGCCGAGGAGACCGTCGTCGCCGCCAGGTGCGTGCTGCCGGTGCCGGACGGCGTCCCGCTCACCGAGGCCGCCCTGCTCGGCTGCGCCGTCCTCACCGGCTGGGGCGCGGTCCACCACTCCGCCCGGGTCCGGGCGGGGGAGACCGTCGCCGTCTTCGGTGTCGGCGGCGTCGGCCTCGCCACCCTCCAGGCCGCCCGGATCGCCGGGGCCTCGACGATCGTCGCCGTCGACGTCTCGCCCGCGAAGGAGGCCCTGGCCCGGGCCGCCGGCGCCACCGCGTACGTCGTCGCCTCCGAGACCACCGCCAAGGAGATACGGAAGCTGACGGGCGGTCACGGCGTCGACGTGGCCGTCGAGTGCGTCGGCCGGGCCGCCACCATCCGTGCCGCCTGGGACGCCACCCGGCGCGGCGGCCGCACCACGGTCGTCGGCATCGGCGGCAAGGACCAGCAGGTCACCTTC
This sequence comes from Streptomyces sp. NPDC006339, assembly GCF_040612775.1. NCBI lineage: Bacteria > Bacillati > Actinomycetota > Actinomycetes > Kitasatosporales > Streptomycetaceae > Streptomyces > Streptomyces sp. NPDC006339. The sequence continues at coordinate 59,337 of NZ_JBEXQW010000031.1, read as the reverse complement.
AACGCCCTGGAGATCTTCCACTGGGGCCGCACCCTGTCCGGCTGCGTCTACGGCAACTCGAACCCGGCCGAGGACCTGCCGGTCCTCGCCGAGCACATCCGCGCCGGCCGCCTCGACCTGAGCGCGCTGGTCACCGAACGCATCACCCTGGAGGGCATTCCGGCCGCGTTCGAGAACATGCTCGCGGGCAAGGGCGGCCGCGCACTGGTCGTGTTCTAGACGCGATCGGTGCACGCCCCGTACACGACCGGCCGGCGACCGGCCCGTCAGGACGCGTGCGCGACCGGCCCGTCAGGGCGCGTCCGCCGCTCCGGCCGAAGGCACCACGGGGGCCTTCGGCCGGGACCGGGACACCGCCACGCCCGCCAGGCACAGCGCGCCGCCGGCCAGCGTCAGCAGACCCGGCAGCTCGCCCAGGACCACCCAGGCCATCAGCACCACCAGGGCCGGCACCGCGTACGTCGTCGCGCCCATCCGGCCCGCCGTCGTACGGGCCAGGGCGTAGGCCCAGGTGGTGAAGGCCAGCGCGGTCGGGAACACGCCGAGGTAGACCATGTTGAGGGTCGCCGACAGCGGGGCCCGTGCCGCCTCCTCGACGAGCCGCCCCGCGAACGGCAGACAGGCCACGGTGCCCACCAGGCACCCGAAGGTGGTCACCTGGAGCGCGCTGCCGTGCGCCAGCGCCGGCTTCTGGGCGACCACACCCCCGGCGTACGCGACCGCCGCGAGCAGGCAGAGCGCCACCCCCAGCACCGAGGCGTGCCCCTGCCCGGAACCGGACATCGACAGGCCCACGGCCACCGCGCCCGCGAAGGACACGCCCATGCCGGCGAGCAGCCGGGGCGGCAGCGCCTCCTTCAGGAACCGGGCGCCGAGCAGGGCGATCAGGATCGGGCCGATGTTGACGACCATCGCGGCCGTGCCCGCGTCGACCTCCTGCTCGCCCCAGTTCAGCACCACCATGTACACCCCGAACCACAGCAGCCCGGACGTCAGGATGCCCGGCCAGGCGGCGCGCGGCGGCAGCCCCTCGCGCCGCACCAGGAGGACGGCGCCGAGGACGAGGGACCCGGCGAGGAGCCGTCCGAGAGCGAGGGCGCCGGGGGAGTAGGCGGCCCCCGCGCTGCGGATGGAGACGAAGGCGGAGGCCCACAGGACGACGGTGACACCGGCGGCGGCGAGCGCGAGACGGGAGGTTCGGATCGGCATGGGACGACCGTAGGGCGCGGACCGTTCGGCGTTCACCGCAATATCGCCCGGGGCCCTTCGGCTCGCCGCGAGCGTCAGCGCAGGGCGGCCGGCTCGATGCCCAGGGCCGCGTGCAGGGCCCGTTCCCCGTCCGCCGTCACCTTCACCGCGCGCTCGGACCCGATCCGTACGCACCAGCCGGCGTCCATCGCGTGCCGGCACAGGGCCGCGCCCGCGAGCCCGGCCAGGTGCGGCTTGCGCTCGGTCCAGTCCAGACAACCGCGCGCGAGCGGCCGCCGCCCCTTCGGGGCGAGGGGGATGCCGAGCTCCTCGAACCAGGCGAGACCGCCGTCGGTGAGCGCGAACCCGGTGTCCTGGCGCAGCAGCCCCCGTACGGTCATCGCCTCCGTGACGGCGATCCCGAGCCGCCCGGCCAGATGGTCGTAGCAGGTCCGCCCGCGCGCCATCGCCTGCCCGGCGCTCACCGCCCGCAGACCGCGCGGCGCCTCGGGCACGGCCGGCTCGGAGCGGGCGGCGAGGTCCTCGACGAGGTGCGCGATCCGGTGGTCGGCGAGCCGCACGTACCGGTGCCTGCCCTGCCGCTCCTCCGCGAGCACCCCGCCCGCGACCAGCTTGCCGAGGTGCTCGCTGGCGGTGGACGGCGCCACCCGCGCGTGCCGGGCCAGCTCCCCGGCGGTCCAGGCGCGCCCGTCGAGCAGGGCGAGCACGAAGGCGGCGCGGGTCTCGTCGGCGAAGAGGGCGGCGAGGGCGGCGAGGTCTTTGGGGGCCATGGCATCAGGGTGCCGCACCCACGCTTCGGCGGCGGCCGAACCGTGGAGCTTCCGGACGGAGTCAGTCGTACTGCTCGTACTGCAGCGCCAGCCCGTCGAGCAGCGCCCGCAGGCCCGTCTCGAACGCCCCCCGGTCGACCTTCTCGCGGCGCTCGGCGAGCAGGTGCGCCTGGCCGAGGTGCGGGTAGTCCGCGGGGTCGTAGGCGGTCTCGTCGTCGACGAAGCCGCGGGCGAAGGAGCCGAGGGCCGAGCCGGTGACGAAGTACCGCATGAGTGCGCCGATGTACGTGGCCTGGGCGGGCGGCCAGCCGGCGCGGACCATCGCGCCGAAGACCGCGTCGGCGACCTTCAGGCCGGCCGGGCGGCGGCCGGGGCCCTGGGCGAGGACGGGGACGATGTGCGGGTGGTCGGCCAGGGCGGCGCGGTAGGAGACCGCCCAGTCGTGGAGCGCCGTGCGCCAGTCCCGGGGGTCGTCCGGGGCGAACATCGACAGGTCGACCTTCGCGCTGACCGCGTCCGCGACCGCGTCGAGGATCTCGTCCTTGGTGCGGAAGTGGTTGTAGAGGCTGGGCCCGCTGACCCCGAGTTCGGCCGCGAGCCGCCGGGTGGAGAGGGCGGCGAGGCCCTCCGCGTCCACGAGCGCTCCCGCCGTCTCGACGATGCGTTCTCGGCTGAGCAGGGGCTTGCGCGGTCGGGCCATGGCGCACATAGTAGGCGTGCCCATGAAAACTAGCAGTGGTAATTAAACAAGGGAGTCACCCGGTGGATCTGGGGCTGAGCGAGGAGCAGCAGGCCGTACGGCAGCTCGCGGAGGACTTCGTCGCCCGCGAGGTCACCCCGCACGTCGTCGCGTGGGACCGCGCCGAGAACGTCGACCGGGCGATCGTGAAGAAGCTCGGCGCCGTCGGCTTCCTCGGCCTGACCCTCCCCGAGGAGTACGGCGGCTCCGGCGGCGACCACCTCTCCTACTGCCTGGTCACCGAGGAGCTGGGCCGCGGCGACTCCTCGGTCCGCGGCATCGTCTCCGTCTCCCTCGGCCTGGTCGCCAAGACCCTCGCCGCCTGGGGGAGCGAGGAGCAGAAGCGGACCTGGCTGCCCCGGCTCGCCTCCGGCGACGCCGTCGGCTGCTTCGGCCTCACCGAGCCGGGCACCGGCTCCGACGCCGGCAACCTCACCACCCGCGCGGTCCGCGACGGCGACACGTACGTCATCAACGGCGGCAAGACGTTCATCACCAACGGCACCTGGGCCGATGTCGTGCTGCTCTTCGCCCGCACCGGGGAGGCCCCCGGCCACCGGGGCGTCTCCGCCTTCCTGATCCCCGCCGACACCCCCGGCCTCACCCGCCGAGCCATCCACGGCAAGCTCGGCCTGCGCGGCCAGGCCACCGCCGAACTGGTCCTCGAGGACCTCCGCGTCCCCGCCGACGCTCTGCTCGGCCCGGCGGGCAAGGGCTTCTCCGTCGCCATGTCCGCCCTCGCCAAGGGCCGGATGTCGGTCGCCGCCGGCTGTGTCGGCATCGCCCAGGCCGCCCTCGACGCGGCGGTGCGCTACGCCGGGGAGCGCGAGCAGTTCGGCAAGCCCATCGCCTCGTACCAGCTCGTCCAGGAGCTCATCAGCGACATCGCCGTCGACGTGGACGCGGCCCGGCTGCTCACCTGGCGCGTCGCGGATCTGATCGACCGCGGCCAGGACTTCGCCACCGCCGCCTCCAAGGCCAAGCTGTACGCCTCCGAGGCCGCCGTCCGCTCGGCGAACAACGCCCTCCAGGTCTTCGGCGGCTACGGCTACATCGACGAGTACCCGGTCGGCAAGCTGCTGCGGGACGCCCGCGTGATGACCCTCTACGAGGGCACCAGCCAGATCCAGAAGCTGATCATCGGGCGGGCGCTGACGGGTGTGTCGGCGTTCTGACCCACCTGATCCACCCACAGCGCTAAGCGCTTGCTCACCTTCGTTGTATGGTGTTCGTCCTGGACGGCCCGAGAAGGAGTGTGCGATGAGCGCGGCGGAGGAGACGCCCGGCGGCGAGGACATGCCGTGGGGCGAGGTCACGCCCGAGGCCGCCCGGCGTCTGCTGGTCGCGGCCGTCGAGGCGTTCGCCGAGCGCGGCTATCACGCCACCACCACCCGGGACATCGCGGGCCGGGCCGGCATGAGCCCGGCCGCGCTCTACATCCACTACAAGACCAAGGAAGAGCTGCTCCACCGGATCAGCCGGATCGGCCACGACAAGGCCCTGGAGATCCTGCGGGCCGCCGCCGACGGCGAGGGCACGGCCGCCGAGCGGCTCGGCGACGCGGTGCGGTCCTTCGTCCGCTGGCACGCCGAGCGGCACACCACCGCCCGGGTCGTGCAGTACGAGCTCGACGCCCTCGGCCCCGAGCACCGCACCGAGATCGTGGCCCTGCGCCGCGAGTCGGACGCCACCGTGCGGCGGATCATCGACGAGGGCGTGGCGGCCGGCGAGTTCGACGTCCCCGACGTGCCCGGCACGACGGTCGCGGTGCTCTCCCTCTGCATCGACGTGGCGCGCTGGTTCAACACCCAGGGCCGGCGCACGCCCGACGAGGTCGGCGCGCTCTACGCCGACCTCGTGCTCAGGATGGTCGGCGCTCAGAAGAAGTAGCGGGAGACCGACTCGGCGACGCAGACCGGCTTGTCGCCGCCCTCGCGCTCCACGGTCACCGTCGCCGTCACCTGCACCCCGCCGCCGGCCTCCGTCACGTCGGTCAGCACCGCCGTGGCGCGCAGCCGCGAGCCGACCGGCACGGGGGCGGGGAAACGGACCTTGTTGGTGCCGTAGTTGATGCCCATCCGCATGCCCTCGACGCGCATGATCTGCGGGACGAGCGCCGGCAGCAGGGACAGCGTGAGGTAGCCGTGCGCGATCGTCCTCCCGAACGGGCCGGCGGCGGCGCGCTCCGGATCCACGTGGATCCACTGGTGGTCCCCGGTGGCGTCGGCGAACTGGTCGATCCGCTTCTGCTCGATCTCCAGCCAGTCGCTGTATCCCAACGGCTCGCCCACCCCGGCGCGGAGCTCCTCGGCGGAGGTGAAGATCCTCGGCTCGGCCATGTTCCCGCTCCCTCTCGTATGGAAGTTTCCAAGCGCTTGCTCAGCATGTGGGGCGAGCGGACTCCTGTCAACGGAACGGCGACGGTCCTGACGTAGGCTCGGCGGAATGCCGCAGATTCCCGAGAAGATCCACGAACTCACCGTCGGCCAGCTCTCCGCGCGCAGCGGGGCGGCCGTCTCGGCCCTGCACTTCTACGAGACCAAGGGCCTGATCAGCAGCCGCCGCACCAGTGGCAACCAGCGCCGCTACAGCCGCGACACCCTGCGCCGGGTCGCCTTCATCCGCGCCGCCCAGCGGGTCGGCATCCCCCTCGCCACCATCCGCGACGCCCTCGCCGAACTCCCCGAGGAGCGGACCCCCACCAACGAGGACTGGGCGCGGCTCTCGGCGGCGTGGCGCACCGAGCTCGACGAGCGGATCAAGCAGCTCGGCCGGCTGCGGGACCACCTGACGGACTGCATCGGCTGCGGCTGCCTGTCCCTGGAGAACTGCGTGCTCTCCAACCCCGACGACGTGTTCGGCGAACGCCTCACCGGCTCGCGCCTGATGCCGGAGCGCAAGGAGGCATAGGACGCCCCCGGCGGCGGACCAGGGAAAAGGAGCAGGGGCCCGCCACCCCCGTGGGCGGGTCCCTGCTCGGATCACGGCGAGTACGTCACTCGTACTCGGTGCCGCCCTTGCGGGTCAGATAGGCCGGGCTGACCGCCTTCGCGATCGCGCGGCCGCCGAGGACCGGGCTGTGGCGCTCGGTCACCGGGCGGATCACGACCCCCTCGCGCAGGTGCAGTGCACGGCCGGAGACCGTCTCCCCGCCGCTCGCGAGGGCGAGGACCGTGTCCAGGTCGAACGGTCCGGTGTACAGCCGTGGCACGAGCGGCAGTTCGCCCGGCTCCAGGACCTCGGCCGGGTCCAGCCAGCGGACCTGGCCGTCGACTTCGGCGGACACGTCGAACAGCGCGTAGCCGAGGCCGTCCTCGGCGCGGGCGTTCGCCCCGTACGCCAAGTCCTGCACCCCCGCCCCGTACACCTCGCCGAACAGGCCGACCCGGGTCGCGCCGAGCCGCTCGGCGAGCCGGGCCGCGACGGCGGGCAGACCGTGCCCGAGGACCGCGCGCCAGTACAGATTGCGCGGATCCTCCTTCAGGGCCAGGCTCTTGGCGCCGAAGCCCTTGGAGGAGACGAGGACCCGCTCCTCCCCGGCGAGATAGGTGACCAGGCAGGCCGTCCCGTGCAGCTTCTCGGTGAGGACGACCGGCTCGCCCGGCGCGAAGACGTCCGGGAAGCGGTGCAGGTTCTCGATGTCCACCCACGGCAGCAGGTCCGGCGCGGCCTCCACGTCCCCGCTCATGGTCGGCGGGACCGGCGGCGCCCACTTGGTGATCCCGAGCAGCTCCGCGAAGTCGGTCCCGTCCGCGGCCGCCTGCTTCAGATCCACGCCGTCGAGCGCCTTCGGCCGGCACACCAGCCCCTGGGACAGCTCCCCGCGCAGCCGCACCGCCTTCACCCGGTCCGACGCCTTCCCGGCCAGCCGCCCGGTAAGCCCGAGCTCCTCCACCAGCCCGGGCGGCAGCACCGCCTGCTCCGGGATGTAGAGCGCCACGTCACCGGTCCGGTAGATCCCCTTGGCGACCACCGCGCGATAGAGCCCGACCTGCGCGAGCTCCAGCGCGTCGGCGTTCGGGTGGTCGTGGACGGTCAGGGTCTCGGCGGTGACGCGCAGCGTCGACATGTCAGAACTCCGGTCGCTCGGTGTGGTGCGGTCGCGGTCGCGGTTTCGTTCGCGTTCTCATCGCCGCACACTGTGCCGGGCCGAAATCCCGTGGGCCAGCGCTTTGTTGGCTGGTAGCGTCGCTCGCTATGCCGAGACGGCCGCCGAGGAGCACTCCGCGAGCGCCGCCGAGACCAGTTGAGCGTTGGAGCGGGCCGGCGAGCCGTCCGGGAGGAGCAGGGTGTCCTCCAGGCCGATGCGGGCGGCCAGGCCCCGTCGGCGGGCGAGGCGGAGGAGGGGCCAGGCGGCGGTGTCCCGGCCGTGGAGCAGTACCGGGCGGGCGTGGGGGGAGCGGGCCAGGGCGGTGAGGAGGGCCAGGGCCGCGGACTCGGAGCCGGCCTCGGCGACGGCCCGCAGCACCCGCGGGGCCAGGGAGGAGCGCAGGAAGCGGGCCGGGCCGTCGGTGTCCGCGCGCAGCACCGCCTCGACGGCGATGCCCCGGCTGAGGAGGGCCGACGCGAGGGCCTCCGCGCCCGGCTCGTGCCAGTTGACCGCGGCACGGTCCGGCAGCACCGTCCACGCGCGCACCCGGGCCAGCCGGCGGACCGGATCGGGCTCCGCCCAGGCGCCCGTCGTCACCCCGACCGGCACGTCCACGGCCGCCCGGATCGCGCTCAGCGTGTCGGCCAGCACCCGCGGCGAGAGCGTGTCGCTCCCGCAGGGCGTCTTGGGGTGGACGTGCACCTCCCCCGCGCCGGCCGCGACGGCCGACGCCGCCGCCTCGGCCATCGCGGCCGGGGTCATCGGCACCGCCGCCGAATCCCCGGGCCCGCGGCCCCCGTTGAGACAGACCTGGAGCATCACGCCACCGAGGCCAGCCGGGGCGACAGCTCACCACGGGTCCTGGCCAGGGCCCGCGGCGTCAGCACGGCGCGCGGTATCAGCACCCCGCAGTCCTCGCACACCGGGCCGAACCACGGCTCGTCCCGCAGCTCCGAGCGCCACTCGATCCGCGGCCCCTCGCACACCGGGCAGTGCTCGCCCGGCCCGCGCCGCAGCGCCTCGACCAGCCGGCCCACCACCTCCGGCAACGGCTCGGTCGGATGGTGCGCCGGATCGTCGCAGCGGGCGACCCCGTTGCCTCCCCAGATCCTGCGGTGCCACTCGTCCAGGCCGCCCGGCCGGCGCAGCCCGCCGTGTTTCTCCCGCCGCCGCCGATCGGCGAACTCCCTCTCGTACGCGAGCCACACCGCCCGCGCCGCCTCCAACTCGTCGAGCGCGGCCACGAGCCGCCGCGGATCGGCCTCCCGGTCCTCGGGACCGAACCCGTGCCTGCGGCACAGATGGTCCCAGGTCGCCCGGTGACCGTAGGGTGCGAAGCGCTCCAGGCACTTGCGCAGCGAGTACCGCCGCAGCGCCGTGTCGCTCCCTGGGTCGCGGACCTGTCTCGCGAGACTCCGGAACCCGGCCATCTCTGCCACCTCCGTCGCTAGCACACCGGCGATATGAGAGGGACGAACGAGAGACCGATCCTGTTCCATCGACGCGCCGCGACGGGACGCGGAAGACGGCCGGATGGCCGGAACCGGACCCCCGGACGGCGGGCCGGCCGGCGGCCCGCCTCAGCCGAACCGGCCCGCCCGCGCCACCAGCCCGGCCAGCTCCTCATGGCAGATGTCGCTGTGCTCGGACACCACGGGGGCCGCGTCCACGCTCACGCACCCGGACGCGGGCAACCCCTCGCGCAGTGCCGCGCCCAGCGTCACGGCGGCCGTCCCCGGTACGGCCTGAACCCCGTCATAGCCGATCGCCCCCCAGCGCGGGTCGTCCCGGCCCAGAAGCGACTCGTCGTCCCGGGCGAGCCGCGACGCCAGCGGATAGAAGACCCGCAGCGCCGTGTCGCGGTGCGAGTGACAGGCCACCAACGGCCCGTCGATCCGCTTCTGGAGGTCCCGCAGGGCGCCGCCGCGGCCGGGCTCGTGCGGCAGCCGCGCCGCGAAGGCGTAATGCGAGAAGGCGCCTTGGAGGAGCGTCACGGACTTCACGGTGCGGGCGCCCGCGGGCAGGCCGCGCAGGGCGTGCGCGACGAGCCGGGCGCCGAAGCTGTGTCCGACGAGATGGACCCGTAACCCCGGGGCCGTACGGGCGAGTTCGCCGAGCAGCGGTCCGAGGCCGCGCTCGCCGACCACACCGGCCCGGCGCTTCATCGTGTAGTACGTGGCCTGCCGCAGCGCCTCCTTCGCGCCCTTCCACAGCCGCTTCACCCGGTCCCGCCCGAACAGCGACTCCACCCCCGGCCCACCCTCCGGCACGCCCGCGCCGCCCTCCGCCGCGTCGGCGAACATCGCGTACACCGTCAGCGGATCGCCGACGAGGAACGCGGGCGCGGTGGCGGCGGCGGGCCCCTCGGCCGGCGCCTCGGGCGCGACGCCCGCCAGTTCCCGCAGCAGCGCCGCGAACTCGGCGAACGCCGCCTCCTCGGCCGGTTCCTCCGCGAGCAGCTCCGCGATCCGCGCGACCACCGCCATCCGGCCGGGCACGGTCGCGGCGAGCACGCCGTAGTCCGGGACCGGCTCGTCGGAGAACATCATCGAGGGCCAGACGAGCCCCGCGTACCCGAGCCGCGCTCCCGGCGCGGCCACGCGGGGGAAGGGCGCGAAGAAGCGGGAGAAGAGCCCGGAGGCGACCGACGGCGTGTTGTTCCAGCCGTGCGAGAAGAGCACCAGGTCCGTGCGGCCGCGCCGGGCCAGAGAGGCGAGCGCGCCCGCCTGTCCGGCCGGGCCGTCGCCGTCCTTGTCGAAGACGATCTCGCGGTACGGATCGACACTCGTCACCGTCATGGCCCGTCCCTCCGCGTCGAGGTGCGCCGCCGCACGGCGGCGGCCCCGGGATTCTTCCCCCGCGGAGGGACGGCCAGTCGTCAGGGGCGCAGCCGCGCCGCCGAGATCTCCGGGAAGTGCACGAGCGCGTCGTACGAGGTCGCGAGCCGCACGGGCGCCAGATCACCCAGCCAGGGATACGCGGTGCCGATCGCCCGGCTCGGCCGGGCGGCGGACAGCCACTCCCGCGCCTCCGGCGTCGCCGTGCGCAGGTCGAGCAGGAAGGGGCGCCGCGCCACCCGGTCCAGGACGTGCTCGTTGCTGTCCGGCCCCAGCGGCCCCACGGTGAACACCCGGACCGGTTCGCCGGCGGTCCCGGTGTCGCGCGCGTTGAAGGAGCCCCTGCCGAAGGTGGTGCCGATGCTCACGTAGTCCCGGCCGAGCGCGTCGCGCAGGAAGGCGCCCTGGAGCCGCGGGTAGTGGTCGGGCATGGTGGTCTCGTAGCCGATGTGCCCGTTGTGCGCCGACAGGACCATCCGGTCGCCGGTGTGCCGCTGCCACCACACGGTGTTCTCGGCCATCACCTGGTCGCGGTAGAGCATGGCCGCGGCGACGCCGTCCGGTGTGTTCAGGTCGTGGGCGTACTCCGCGCCGACCTGGGCGATCGCCCGCGCGTGCTGGACCGCCCAGGCGTGCGCCTCGCGCGCCTTCCGGTCCTGGCCGGCCGGCTTCTGCCGCTCCAGGAGGGTGAGGGCGCGATGCGCGTCCGCCGCCATCGCCCGCCGTTCGGCGAGCGGCCTGGTCAGGTAGGCGTTCATCCAGGTGTCGACGGCGACGCCGTCGGCAGGGCGCGAGGAGCGGTACAGCTCCCGGAAGCGGGGGAGGAGCCCGGGGCGGGTCCGCGCGACATGGCCGAGGACCTCGTCGAAGACCCGGGGGCCGGCGTAGCCGAGGTCGTTGCCCATGAACCGCACCGGGTGGCCGGGGTGGCGCTGGTTGTGCCGCCGCATCCAGGTGAACAGGTCGAGGTACTCCTCGGTGTTCCAGAAGGCGTACGCGTGTCGGAACTCGTCCCGCATGATCTTCCGGATGTCGCCCTTGCCGAAGCGCACGTAGTCGTCGATCAGGAGCCCGGTGCTCCAGTTGGCCTCCAGGGCGAAGGTGGTGAACCCCCGCTCCTCCACGAGCCGTTCGAAGATCCGGTGCTTGGTCTCGAAGAACTCGGCCGAGCTGTGCGTGGCCTCGCCGATGCCCACCACCTTCGCCGAGCCGACGACGCGGTCCAGGGCGCGGTCGTCGGTCAACGGGCGGGCGGTGGCGGCGAGTTCCCGGGCCGGGTCGGGGGCGGGACCGGTGCCCGGCCGCTCCTGCGCGACGGCGGCGGGCGCGAGGAGGGCCACGCAGAGGGTGGTGAGCAGGGCGGTGAGGGGGCGCCGGCGGCGCCGTGTGAAAGTGCTCATGACGTCAGCCTCCTTGCCGGAGGGCGGGCGAGGACAGCCCGCGCGCCCCCCGACCGGCACGGGGGACAACCCCACCCGCCGAGGCCGTGCCTAGTGGTACATCAGGTATCCCTTGCGCACCGAGCGGAACGCCGCCAGGTCCTCCTCCCAGGCGCCGACGACGTCGTCCGCCGACGCGCCCGCGTCGATCAGCGTCCGCACCCGGCTCGAACCTGTCAGCCTGTCGATCCAGTGGTCCGCCCGCCACGCGAAGCCGCTCCAGGTGCGGCGCGCGGTGACGAGGAGCGCGATCCCGGTCCGTACGGGGTCGAAGGCGGCGCGGTCGTGCACCATCAGTTGGACCCCGCCGACCGTCTTCCCCTGGAACTTGGAGAAGGTCGGCGCGAAGTACGCCTCGCGGAACCGGACGCCCGGCAGGCCGAGCGCGTTCGCCGCCTCCGCCCACCGGCCGTCGATCCCCTCCGCGCCGAGCAGTTCGAAGGGGCGGGTGGTGCCGCGGCCCTCGGAGAGGTTGGTGCCCTCGAAGAGACAGGTGCCGGAGTAGACGAGCGCGGTGTCGGGCGTCGGCATGTTCGGGCTGGGCGGCACCCACGGCAGCCCGGTCGCGTCGAAGAGGTCGGCGCGCCGCCAGTGGGTCATCGGCACCGTCTCCAGCGGCACCGGCGCCGCCAGGAACTCCCCGTTGAACAGTTGGGCCAGCTCCGCCACGGTCATCCCGTGCGCCTGCGCGATCGGCTCGCGGCCCACGAAGGTCGCGTACGCCTTGTCCAGGACCGGCCCGAGCGCGGCCCGCCCGGTCACCGGGTTCGGCCGGTCGAGGACGACGAAGCGCTTGCCGGCCGCCGCGGCCGCCGCCATGCAGTCGTAGAGCGTCCAGATGTACGTGTAGAAGCGGGCGCCCACGTCCTGGATGTCGAAGACGATCGTGTCGACGCCCGAGGCCGTGAAGACGTCCGCGAGGGCCTTGCCGCTCTTCAGATACGTGTCGTAGACGGGCAGTCCGGTCGCCGGGTCGTCGTAGCGGCCCTCGGAGCCGCCGGCCTGGGCGGTGCCGCGGAAGCCGTGCTCGGGGCCGAAGACGGCGATCAGGTCGACCCGTTCGTCGGCGTGCATGACGTCGACGATGTGCCGGGCCTCGGCGGTGACGCCGGTCGGGTTGGTGACCACGCCGACCCGCTGTCCGGCGAGCACCGCGTACCCGTCGGCGGCCAGCCGCTCGAAGCCGGTGCGCACCCGGCGGCCCCGGCCGGCCGGGGCGTCGGCCGCCGCCGGTGCGGCGCCCGTGGCGGTGGCCGTGCCGGCCGCCAGCGCTCCGCCCGCGGCCAGCAGGCCCCGTCTGGACAGGCTCATGGGGAAACCTCCTTGCTCGCCTTCCCTGACATGGCCACGCACGCTAGCGCCCGGGGGGCCCGCACGGAACGAGGCGTACCGCCGGACTCTTCCCCGACTGCATACCGACCGGTTAGTCTGCCCGCGTAACCGCGACGGAGAGGTGGGCCGATGAGTACGGTGCAGGGCGCTGCAGTGGTCGTCACGGGAGCGGGAGGCGGCATCGGCGCCGCGCTCGCCCGCCGGTTCGCGGCGGAAGGGGCGCGGGTCGTCGTCAACGACCTCGACCCCGCCCGCACCCGGGCGATCGCCGACGAGATCGACGGCCTGGCCGTCCCCGGTGACGCCTCCGCCGTCGTCGAGGAGGCCCGCGACGCCCTCGGCGGCGCCGTGGACGTCTGGTGCGCCAACGCCGGACTCGCCTCGCCCGGCGACGCCTTCGCCGACGAGGAGGTCTGGGCCGCCGCCTGGGACGTCAACGTGATGGCCCACGTGCGGGCGGCCCGCGCCCTGCTGCCCGACTGGCTGGAGCGCGGTACCGGACGCTTCGTGTCCACCGTCTCCGCCGCCGGCCTGCTCACGATGGTCGGCGCCGCCCCGTACAGCGTGTCCAAGCACGGCGCGTACGCCTTCGCCGAATGGCTCTCGCTCACCTACCGCCACCGCGGTCTCCAGGTCCACGCGATCTGCCCGCAGGGCGTACGTACGGACATGCTGACCGCCGCCGGATCGGCCGGCGAACTCGTCCTCGCCCCCACCGCCATCGAGCCCGAGGACGTCGCCGACGCCCTCTTCGACGCCATCGACGCCGACCGCTTCCTGGTCCTCCCCCACCCCGAGGTCGCCGGCTACTACCGCACCCGCGCCACCGACCCCGAGCGATGGCTCGGCACCATGAACCACATCCAGCAGAAGTGGGAAGGGACGGGCGCATGAGCGACGAACACCCCGCACCCACCGCGGACGGCAGCGCGACCGGGGCCACGGCGGCCGGTGCCGGCCCCGTCGGGACGGGCGCGAGCGACGGCCCCGCCGGGTCCCTCTACGCCGCCATGCCCTGGCTCGGGCAGCTCAATGAGGCCCAGCGTGCTCCCGTCAGCCCGCCGCCCACCGTGCTGCACGCCTTCCGGGCCGCCGTCGGCCGCGCCCCCGACCACCCCGCGCTCGTTTACTTCGACGGCCGCGTCAGCTACCGCGAGGCCGACGCGCTCTCCGACTCCGTCGCCGGGCACCTCGCCGCCCGGGGCGTCGAGCGCGGCGACCGGGTCGCGATCATGCTGCAGAACAGTCCCCACTTCGTGCTCGCCCTGCTCGGCGCGTGGAAGGCCGGCGCCGTCGTCGTCCCGCTGAACCCCATGTACAAGTCCGCCGAGGCCGGCCACGCGCTGCGGGACTCCGCGGCCACCGCGCTCGTGTGCTCCGACCGGGCCTGGGACGGCTACCTCCGCGAGACCGCCGCCGAGGCCGGCGTACGCGTCGTCCTCACCGCCGACGAGCGCGGGCTCCAGACCCGCGACGACCCCCGCGTCCTCGCCTTCGACCCCGTCCCCACCGAGACCGACGACCTCCTCGCCGTCGCCCGCGCCGGACACCCCGCACCCGAGGACCGCGACCTCCACTCCGACGACCTCGCCCTGATCAGCTACACCTCCGGCACCAGCGGCACCCCCAAGGGCGCCCTCAACCTCCACCGGGGCATCGTCCACAACGCCGAACGCCAGCGCACCGGCCACCCCGTGCCGCCCGGTGCCGTGTACTTCGTCCTCGCCCCGCTCTTCCACATCACCGGCCTCGTCTGCGAACTCGGCGCCTGCTTCGCGAGCGGCGGCACCCTCGCCCTCGCCTACCGCTTCGAGCCCGGCGTCGTCCTCGACGCCTTCCTCGAACACCGGCCCGCCTACACCGTCGGCCCCTCCACCGCCTTCATGGCGCTCGCCGCCCACCCGGCCGCCACCCCCGACCACTTCTCCTCCTTCCTGGTCGTCTCCTCGGGCGGCGCCCCGCTCCCGCCCGCCCTGGTCGAGCGCTTCCGCGCCCGCTTCGGCCCGTACCTCCGCAACGGCTACGGCCTCACCGAGTGCACCGCCCCCTGCGCCTCCGTCCCGCCGCAGCACGAGGCACCCGTCGACCCCGTCTCCGGCACGCTGTCCGTCGGCGTCCCCGGCCCCGACACCGTGGTCCGGATCCTCGACGAGAACGGCGCCGAGGTCCCCTTCGGCGAGCACGGCGAGATCGCCGTCCGCGGCCCCCAGGTCGTCCCCGGCTACTGGGGGCTGCCCGAGGCCACCGCCGCCACCTTCCCCGACGGGGAACTGCGCACCGGCGACATCGGCTTCATGGACGAGGACGGCTGGCTCTACGTCGTCGACCGCAAGAAGGACATGATCAACGCCTCCGGGTTCAAGGTCTGGCCGCGCGAGGTCGAGGACGTCCTCCACACCCACCCTGCCGTCCGCGAGGCCGCCGTCGTCGGCGTCCCCGACGCCTACCGCGGCGAGACCGTCAAGGCGTACGTCAGCCTCCGCCCGGGCGCCTCGGCGGAGCCCGCCGAGCTCTCCGCCCACTGCGAGCGGCGGCTCGCCGCCTACAAGTACCCGCGCGAGGTCGAGATCCTGCCGGAGCTTCCCAAGACGACTAGTGGGAAGATCCTCAGGCGGGACCTGCGGTCCCGGAAGTGAGCGGCAGCATGAACGAAAGGCGGCGCAGCATGGCCAGGACGACGGACGGGAACGGCGCACCCGTCCCCCAGAGGCTCCTCGCCGCCGCCACCCGGCTCTTCGCCGAGCAGGGGTACGACCGGACCTCCGTGCAGGAGATCGTCGAGGCGGCGGGCGTCACCAAGGGCGCCCTCTACCACTACTTCGGCTCCAAGGAGGACCTCCTCCAAGAGGTCTACTCCCGCGTCCTGCGGCTCCAGCAGGAGCGGCTCGACGCCTTCGCCGACGCCGACGCGCCGGTCGCCGAGCGGCTGCGGGACGCCGCCGCCGACGTCGTCGTCACCACCATCGAGAACCTCGACGACGCGGCGATCTTCTTCCGCTCCATGCACCACCTGAGCCCGGAGAAGAACAAGCAGGTACGGGCCGAGCGGCGGCGCTACCACGAGCGGTTCCGCGCCCTGATCGAGGAGGGCCAGGAGTCCGGCGTGTTCTCCGCCGCGACCCCCGCCGACCTGGTCGTCGACTACCACTTCGGCTCGGTCCACCACCTGTCGACCTGGTACCGCCCGGACGGCCCGCTCACCCCGCAGCAGGTCGCCGACCACCTGGCCGACCTGCTGCTGCGGGCCCTGCGCCCGTAACGGAGGTCCGGACGGGCGAAGGGCCCGGGGCGGGACGACGCCCCGGGCCCTCCCGCGTCCCTACAGGTACTTCTTCAGCTCCCGGCGGGCCAGCGACCGCTGGTGGACCTCGTCGGGTCCGTCCGCCAGCTTCAGGGTGCGCGCCGCGGCCCACAGCTCGGCGAGCGGGAAGTCCTGGGAGACCCCGCCGGCGCCGTGCACCTGGACGGCCTTGTCGATGATGTCGACGACGGCCCGGGGGGTGGCGATCTTGATCGCCTGGATCTCGGTGTGCGCGCCCCGGTTGCCGACGGTGTCCATCAGCCAGGCCGTCTTCAGGACGAGCAGCCGAAGCTGTTCGATGGTGACCCGGGCGTCCGCGATCCAGTTCTGTACGACGCCCTGCTGGGCGAGGGCCTTGCCGAAGGCGGTACGGGACACCGCGCGCCGGCACATCAGCTCCACGGCCCGCTCGGCCATGCCGATCAGCCGCATGCAGTGGTGGATGCGGCCGGGGCCGAGGCGGGCCTGCGCGATGGCGAAGCCGCCGCCCTCCTCGCCGATCAGGTGCGTGGCGGGGACGCGGACGCCGTCGAAGACCACCTCGGCGTGGCCGCCGTGGGAGTGGTCCTCGTAGCCGTACACCTGCATCGCGCGCCGCACCTCGACGCCGGGGGTGTCGCGGGGCACGAGGATCATCGACTGCTGGCGCCGGATGTCGGCGCCGTCGGGGTCGGTCTTGCCCATGACGATGAAGACCTTGCAGTCGGGGTTCATGGCCCCGGAGATGTACCACTTGCGCCCGTCGACGACGTACGTGTCGCCGTCCCGCCGGATCCGGGTCTCGATGTTGGTGGCGTCGGAGGAGGCCACCTCGGGCTCGGTCATGGCGAAGGCCGAGCGGATCTCGCCCGCGAGCAGCGGCTCCAGCCACTGCTTCTTCTGCCGCTCGTCGCCGAACTGGGCGAGCACCTCCATGTTCCCGGTGTCGGGGGCCGCGCAGTTGAGGGCGGTGGGGGCGAGGTGGGGGCTGCGGCCGGTGATCTCGGCGAGCGGCGCGTACTGGAGGTTGGTGAGCCCGGCCCCGTACTCCTCGTCCGGCAGGAAGAGGTTCCACAGACCCTGGCGGCGTGCCTCGGCCTTGAGGTCCTCGACGACCGCCGGGGTGTCCCACGGCGAGGCGAGCCGGGCCCGCTGCTCGTGGGCGACGGCCTCGGCCGGGTACACGTGCTCGTCCATGAAGGCGAGGAGTCTCGCCCGCAGTTCCTCGGTACGGGCGTCGAACGCGAAGTCCATGGCGGGTCAGCCTTCCTGGAGGGTGGTGAGGCCGTGCTCGATGAAGACGGGGACGAGCGCGCCGATGCGGTCGAAGCCGGCGCCGACGGTCTGGCCGAGGGTGTAGCGGTAGTGGATGCCCTCCAGGATCACGGCGAGCTTGAACCAGGCGAACGCCGTGTACCAGGACAGGGCGCCGGTGTCGCGGCCGGAGCGGGTGGCGTAGCGCTCGATCAGCTCGGCGGCGGAGGGGTGACCGGCGGCCGACGCGGTGGTGGAGACCGGCGAGTCCGGCAGGTCGAGCGGTGTGCTGTACATGATCAGCAGACCGAGGTCGGTGAGCGGGTCGCCGAGGGTGGACATCTCCCAGTCGAGGACGGCCCGGATCCGGTCGTCCGCGCCGATGAGGACGTTGTCGAGGCGGTAGTCGCCGTGGACGACGGCCGGGGCGGGGGAGACGGGCAGGCTGCGGCCGAGGGCCGCGTGCAGCTCCTCGATGCCGGGCAGTTCACGGCCCCGGGACGCGGCGAGCTGCTTGCCCCAGCGGCGCAACTGCCGGTCGAGGAAGCCCTCGGGCCGACCGAAGTCCCCGAGGCCGACGCCGGCCGGGTCGACGGCGTGCAGGTCGACGAGGGTGTCGACCAGGCCGAGGACCGCTCGGCGGGTGCGCGCGGCGCCCAGCGGGGCCAGTTCGGCGGCGGAGCGGTACGGGGTGCCCTCGACGAACTCCATGACGTAGAAGGGCGCGCCGAGCACCGACTCGTCCTCGCACAGCACGACCGTCCCGGGCACCGGCACGGCGGTGGCGTCCAGGGCGCTGATCACCCGGTGCTCGCGCCTCATGTCGTGCGCGGTGGCGAGGACATGGCCGAGCGGAGGGCGGCGCACGACCCAGCGGCCGGTCCCGTCGGTCACGACGTACGTCAGGTTCGAGCGGCCGCCCTCGATCAGCCGGGCGTCGAGCGGGCCGGACACGAGGCCGGGCCGCTCGCGGTCGAGGAAGCGGCGGAGCCGCTCGGGGTCGAGACCCGGAGGCGGCGAACCGGGCTGCGGACCGGGCTGCGCACCCGGCTGCGGACCGGGCGGCGGGGCGGAACTCATGAAGGCGTACCTCCGGGGTCGGTCGACGTCGCCCCATGATGACCGACCAGTCGGTATGTCGTCCAGAGGGGCCGGGGAAAGTCGCTGCGCGCCCCTGGTGTCCGGTCTCAGAGGATGAATAGGGTTCACATATGGATTCAGCGTTGCGCATCGACGACGTCCGGCTGACCCCCGTCCTCATCAAGGACCCGCCTCTCCTCAACACCCAGGGCGTGCACCAGCCCTTCACGCCCCGGCTCGTCGTGGAAGTGGTCACGACGGGCGGCGTGACCGGCCTCGGCGAGACCTACGGCGACACGAGGTACCTCGACCTGGCCCGCCCGCTGGCCGAGGCCCTGCCCGGCCGATCGGTCACGGACGTGAACGGTCTGTTCGCCCTCGCCGCCGAGGTCTGCGATCCGGGCGCGGCCGGTGGAGTGGACGACCGGGTGGACGCGGGCGGCCTGCGCGGCGCCCAGACCGCCGACAAGCTGCGCCTCTCCGTCGTCTCCGCCGTCGAGACCGCCTGCCTGGACGCCCTCGGCAGGACCCTCGGCCTGCCCGTCCACGCCCTGCTCGGCGGCAAGGTCCGCGAGGAGGTCGAGTACAGCGCGTACCTCTTCTACAAGTGGGGCGCCCGCCCCGGCGCCGCACCCGACCCCGCCGACCCCTGGGGCGAGGCGCTCGACCCGGCCGGCATCGTCGAGCAGGCCCGCCGCTTCGACCGCGCCCACGGCTTCGGCTCGTTCAAGCTCAAGGGCGGCGTCTTCGAGCCCGAGCGGGAGATCGCCGCGATCCGCGCCCTCGCGAAGGAGTTCCCGGGCCGCCCGCTGCGCCTCGACCCCAACGGCGCCTGGTCCGTCGAGACCTCCCTCGCCGTCGCCCGCGAACTCGGCGACGTCCTCGAGTACCTGGAGGATCCGGCCACCGGTACGGAGGCGATGGCGCGGGTCGCCGCCGGTACGGAGGTGCCGCTCGCCACCAACATGTGCGTGACCACCTTCGAGGAGGTGCCGGACGCCTTCGCGCGGGGCGCCGTACGGATCGTGCTCTGCGACCACCACTACTGGGGCGGACTGCACCGCACCCGTGAACTCGCCGCGCTCTGCCGCACGTACGGCATCGGGCTCTCCATGCACTCCAACACGCACCTGGGCATCAGCCTCGCCGCCATGACGCAGGTCGCCGCGACCCTGCCCAGGCTCGACCACGCCTGCGACACCCACTACCCGTGGCAGTCCGAGGACGTCGTCACCACCGCCCCGGAGTTCCGCGCCGGGCGCCTCGCCGTCTCCGACGCGCCCGGCCTCGGCGTCACGCTCGACCGCGACCGGCTCGCCGACCTCCACCGCCGATGGGCCGAGGACGACGGCCGGATGCGCGACCGCGACGACGCGGCGGCGATGCGGGAGGCCGACCCGGCGTGGACACCGGGCCGGTGGTGACGGGGTGGTGGTGACGGGGCGGTGGTGACGGGATGGGATGGGGTGGGATGGGGCGCGGGGTGCCGGGCGTGGGTGCTGGGGATGACGCCTGGTGGGGGCTACGCGTGGCAGGCCACCGGGACCCCGTCGTTCATCGCGGCCATGTCCCCGAAGACCGCCGCCGGATCCAGTGGATGACCCTCCGGCAGGCCGTCCAGCTCCGCGTACGCCCGGTGGAGGTTGGCGACCAGGCGCTCGCTCTCCCGCCACGCGGCGAACTCGCCCAGGTCGGCCCGGCGCGCGGTCTCCAGGGGCGTCGCGCCCTTGGCGTGGCCCTCGGCCGCCAGTTCCCGCACCCAGCGCAGATAGCGCTCGGTCGCGTCGTACGCGGAGGGGTCGGTGACCGGGCCGTGGCCGGGCACCACGACGGGCGCGTCGAGGGACCGCAGCAGGTCGAGCGCGCGCAGCGACCCGGCCAGCGAGCCCATCGGCAGGAACGGCGTGCCTCCGTGGAAGACCAGATCGCCGGTGAACACCACGCCCTGCGCGGGGAGATGGACGATCGAGTCGCCCGTGGTGTGCGCGGGCCCGGGGTGGATCACCCGTACCTCCACGTCACCCACGTACAGGGTCAGCCGGTCCCGGTAGGTGAGGTGCGGCGGCACGATCTCGACCCGGCCGAAGTCGGTCCGCGGCCACAGCAGATGGAGCTGGTGCCCGGCGGCCACCTGCTCGGACCGGCAGTTCTCGTGCCCGACGATTCGGGCCTCCGGCCCGAACACCCCGTTGCCGTAGGTGTGGTCGCCGTGGTGGTGCGTGGAGACGATCGTGCGGGGCGGCGCGAGCCCGGCGTCGAGCACGGCCTCGCGCAGCAGCAGGGCCCCGGCGTTCGGTGGCGGCGGTGTCGACGAGCAGGGTTTCGCTGCTGCTGCTGCCGGTGCCGGTGCCGGTGCCGGTGCCGTTGCGGTTGCGGTTGCCGCTGTCGCCGCCCGCTCCGCGCTCGCCGACGAATCCGGCGTTGTTCAGGCACCAGCCGCCGTCCGGCTGGACGAAGGCGTGGACGTTCGGCGCGAGCGCGACCACATACGGATCGGTGGCGGGCACAGGCGATCCCCCGGATGAGCAGCCGACGTGACAGGGGA
Source organism: Streptomyces sp. NPDC006339 (assembly GCF_040612775.1). Lineage (NCBI taxonomy): Bacteria > Bacillati > Actinomycetota > Actinomycetes > Kitasatosporales > Streptomycetaceae > Streptomyces > Streptomyces sp. NPDC006339. The sequence continues at coordinate 38,762 of NZ_JBEXQW010000031.1, read as the reverse complement.
AGAGTGCCAGTCGGGCCAGGTCCGGGGGAAGTTCGCCGTCCCGTCAGTGGTCGTCCCAGTGGTTGTCGTGCGCCGCGTGCCGGTGTCCGTCGTGGACGTAGTCGAGGTGGTCGCCGTGCGGGACGGCGGCATGCCCGCAGTCCGGCCCGTGCGTGTGGTCGGGGTGGGTGTGCGCGACGTGCGAGCTGGGCTCGCACTCGTCCCAGTGCCCGGCGTGCTCGCGGTGCAGGTGTCCGTCGTGCGCGTAGTCGACGTGGTCCCGGTGCGGGACGGCGGTGTGCCCGCACGACGGCCCGTGGGAGTGCGCGTGGGGGGTGGGGTGCTCGTGGTGGAGAACGGTCATGACATCCGCCTCGGGGGAGGGGAGGGTGACCCTTCCAGGCTAGTCCGGAATGCCCGCTTCTTCAGGGCGGTGGGAAGCGGGAGCCGAGGCGGCGGGGAGGGAGAGGGGAGTCAGGCAGGCCGGTGGGGGTCAGAGCACGACCGCGACCGCGAAGCCCGCGAACGCCACCGTGCACACCGCCGCGAGCAGCGCGCCCCGGTGCGACAGCGGCAGGGGCCGGGCCGCCGCGCCCAGTGACTGGATACGGCGGTGCGCGACCACCAGGAACCCGATGAAGACCAGGGCCGACAGTCCGGCCGCCACCAGCCCGGTGGCCGACACCCCGTCGTGGATGGCCTGCTTGCCGGCCAGGACCGCCACCACCGTGCACGACAGCGTCGTCCGCCGCCAGGCGAGCCGGGTCCGCTCGGGCTGGAGCCCCGGATCCCGGTCCGCCGCCCCGCCCCCGGCCCCGGTCCGGGTCCCGGCTGCGCCCCCGGCCCTGGCTCCGGTCCCGCCCGCGGCCCCGGCCCCCGTCCCGGCTCCGCTCACCGGCCGGTCCAGCCGAAGACGACCACCACCACCATCGCGAGCGCGACCACCGCCACCGCGAGGCTCAGCACGGTCGGGAAACGCGAGACGGGCAGGTCCTCCCCGCGTCGCATGGCCCGCTCGCAGCGCACCCAGTGGTTCACCGCCCGCAGCGCGCACAGCACACCGGCCGCGAGCAGCGCGAGCGCGAACCCGACCCGGACGCCCCAGCGCAGGTCCGGCAGGAACTGGTCCACGGCGAAACCGCCGCCGATCAGCGCGAGCGCGGTCCGGATCCAGGCGAGGAAGGTCCGCTCGTTGGCCAGGGAGAACCGGTAGTCGGGGGTCTCGCCCTCCTCCCGGAGACGCCGCGGCGCGAACCACAGCCGCAGGCTCTGTACGAAGTCGCTCACGCGTGAACCCTATCCGCCGGGTGAGCGCGCGCCCGCGAGCCGTTCCGGCCGCCCCGGAGCTGGTCCCGCCCCGTCGCTCAGCCGGCCCGGCCCGGTCCGCCCTGTCGCTCAGCCGGCCCGGCCCGCGCGCAGCCGCTCGTACGCGGCGAGGCCGTCCGGCACCCACTCCCAGTCGGCGAGCCGGGCCGCCAGCTCCTCCTCCGGCAGGAAGGCGTGCCAGGCCACCTCCTCCACCTGCGGGTTCACCGGCAGCTCGCACCGCACCTCGTACACGGCCGACCACCACTTGCCGGCGACGCCCCCGGAGTCGTACAGGAACCTGAAGAGCGGCACCGGCCGGGGCAGCCCGGACACGCCCAGCTCCTCCTCGGCCTCGCGCAGCGCGGCCTCGTCGTAGGACTCGCCCGCGCCGACGACCCCGCCGACGAACATGTCGTACAGGGAGGGGTACACCAGCTTCGTGGGGGTCCTGCGGTGGACGAAGACCCTTCCCTCCGCGTCCCGCACCCGGACGAAGACGCACCGGTGGATCAGCCCCCGCGCGTACACCTCACCGCGCGGGAGCCGTCCGGTCACCCGGTCGTCCTCGTCGACGACGTCGATCAGTTCGTCAGCGGCGCTCATGCCGCCATCCAAGCAGGTCCCCGCGCCGCCGGGCCCGCCCGGGGGCGCTCACTGCCCCATGACGTACTTCACCGTCGGACCGGTGGTCCATCCGCCGTCCACCGCCAGCTCCGCCCCGGTCACGTAGGAGGCGGCGTCCGACAGCAGGAAGACGACCGCGCCCGCGATCTCGTGCGCCTCGCCGACCCGGCCCATCGGGGTGTTGGGGTACTTGCCCTCGCCCTTCTCGATGCCGACGGAGGCGGTCATGGGGGTGTACGTCATGCCCGGGTGGACGGAGTTGACGCGGATCCGGGCGGCGCCGAGCTCCACCGCGCCGATCTTCGTCAGCCCCCGTACACCCCACTTGGAGGCGCCGTAGCCGGCCGTCAGGGCCAGGCCCATGAGGCCGGCGGCGGAGGAGATGTTGACGATCGAGCCGCCGCCCGCCTCCTTCAGGGCGGGTATCGCGGCCTTCATGCCGATGAAGACCCCGGTCAGGTTGACGTCGAGGACCTTGCGGAAGTGCTCGACGGACTCGGTCTCCAGGAAGGCGCCGGTGGCGATGCCGGCGTTGTTCACCAGTCCGTGCAGACCGCCGAACTCCCCGACCGCGTACGCGACGGCCGCCGCCCACTCCTCCTCCGAGGTCACGTCGTGGTGGCGGAAGCGGGCCCGCTCGCCGAGCTCCGCCGCGGTCGCCGCGCCCTCCTCGTCCAGGACGTCGGTGATCACGACGTTCGCGCCGGCGGCCACGGCCTGGCGCGCGGCCTCGGCGCCGAGGCCGCGGGCGCCGCCGGTGATCAGGACGGTCTTGCCGGTGAGGTCGTTCATGGAGGGTCCTTTCGGGGACATGCCCGCGTCCGCGTCCGCATTCGTGCGGGTACGGGTACGGGGGCGGGGCGGGGGCGTTCGGGGAGGTCAGAGGCTTCGCGGCGGCGCCGCCCGGAGGAGCGCGGTGGTGGTCTCGATCAGGTCGGCCAGGAAGAGCGGCTCGCCGGTGAGGGGTTCGTCGCCGTCGAGGTACTGCCGGGCCCGGTCCGCCAGCGCCGCGCCCACGACGGTCAGCGCCAGGTCGAGCCGCTCCAGGCGCAGCGGGCCGGGCAGCCCGTCGGCGGCCAGACGGGCTTCGAGGCGCTCGATCAGCCGCCAGGAGTGGGTGCCGGCGAGCGCGGGGTGCGGGGTGCGGGCGCGGATCCCGCTCTCGTGGCTGAGCTGAGCCGAGATGCGCAGGCAGCGCCGCCCCCGGTCGGTGCGCAGCTCGCTCGCCTCGGCCGTGACGAGGGCGCCGACCAAGGCGTGGATGTCGTCGGGGGCGGCGTCGAGCAGCGGGGCGAGCACCCGCTCGGTGCGGAGCTGACGGCCGGCCATCACGGCGTCCAGGAGCCCGGCCCGCGAGCCGAAGTGGTACTGCACGGCGGAGGGATTGCCCTGCCCGGCGAGGGCCACGACGTCCCGCAACTGGGCACCGTCCACGCCCTGGGCGGCGAAGACCTCCTCGGCCGCTCGGATCAGCTTCTCCCTGGTCCCGGGTCCCGACGTCCGTGCCATGCGCTCATGGTATCGCCTGATTAATGCCCGACATTAGAAAACGGAACGAACACGAAGCCCTTTCCGCCCCGCAGGACCGTTGACTCGATACATCCGTGTATCCAAGATGCGGTCCATGCCTCATGAGTCGTACGACGCCGATGCCATCGTGATCGGGGCCGGCCTCGCCGGTCTCGTCGCCACCGCCGAACTGGTCGACGCCGGCCGCTCGGTGATCCTGCTCGACCAGGAGCCCGAGCAGTCGATCGGCGGCCAGGCCCACTGGTCCTTCGGCGGCCTCTTCCTCGTCGACTCGCCCGAGCAGCGCCGGATGCGCATCCGCGACAGCCACGCCCTCGCCCTCCAGGACTGGCTGGGCACCGCCGGCTTCGACCGGCCCGAGGACGCCTGGCCGCGCCGGTGGGCCGAGGCGTACGTCGACTTCGCGGCCGGCGAGAAGCGCGCCTGGCTGCACGGCCTCGGCGTCCGCTTCTTCCCGGTCGTCGGCTGGGCCGAGCGCGGCGGCTACGACGCCAACGGGCACGGCAACTCCGTCCCCCGCTTCCACATCACCTGGGGCACCGGCCCCGGCCTCGTCGCGCCCTTCGAGCGCCGGGTGCGCGAGGGCGTCGCCCGCGGCCTGGTCCGCCTCCGCTTCCGCCACCGGGTGACCGGCCTCGCGCGCACCGCCGGCGCGGTCGACACCGTCACCGGCGAGGTCCTGGCCCCCTCCGACGTGCCGCGCGGCACCGCCAGCGGCCGCGAGGTCACCGGCACCTTCTCCTACCGCGCCCAGGCCGTGATCGTCACGTCCGGCGGCATCGGCGGCAACCACGACCTGGTGCGCAAGCAGTGGCCCGAGCGCCTCGGCACCCCGCCCGCCCGCATGCTCTCCGGCGTCCCCGCCCATGTCGACGGCCTGATGCTCGGCATCGCCGAGGACGCGGGCGCCCATCACATCAACCGGGACCGGATGTGGCACTACACCGAGGGCATCGAGAACTGGAACCCCATCTGGGCCCGCCACGGCATCCGCATCCTGCCCGGCCCGTCCTCCCTCTGGCTCGACGCGACCGGCAGGCGGCTGCCCGTACCGCTCTTCCCCGGCTTCGACACCCTCGGCACCCTCGAACACATCATGCGGACCGGCCACGACCACACGTGGTTCGTGCTCGACCAGAAGATCATCGGCAAGGAGTTCGCACTCTCCGGCTCCGAACAGAACCCCGACCTCACGGGCAAGTCCGTCCGCGAGGTCTTCGTACGCGCCCGCGCCGACGTCCCCGGACCGGTCAAGGCGTTCATGGACAAGGGCGCCGACTTCGTCGTCGAACAGGACCTCGCCGCCCTCGTGCGGGGCATGAACCGGATCACCGGCGAGGACCTGATCGACGAGGCCGCGCTGCGCCGCGAGATCACCGCCCGCGACCGCGAGATCGCCAACCCCTTCACCAAGGACCTCCAGGTCATGGCGATCCGCGGCGCCCGCCGCTACCTGGGCGACAAACTGATCCGCACGGCCGCCCCGCACCGCATCCTCGACCCCAAGGCCGGCCCGCTGATCGCCGTCCGCCTGAACATCCTCACCCGCAAGTCCCTCGGCGGCCTGGAGACCGACCTCTCCTCCCGGGTCCTCGATCCGTCCGGCGAACCCCTGCCGGGTGTGTACGCGGCGGGCGAGGCGGCCGGCTTCGGCGGCGGCGGCGTCCACGGCTACCGCTCCCTCGAAGGCACCTTCCTCGGCGGCTGCCTCTTCTCGGGCCGCGCGGCGGGCCGGGCGGCGGCGAAGGCGGTGGGCTGAGGCGGTGGGCTGAGGCGGTGGGCCGAGGCACGCGGGCTCCCCGCTGTCATACCCGTCGGGCACGATGGACCGGTGACAAAACGCCTTTGGTTTCTGGTCGTTGGCACCGTCCTCGCCCTGGGTGGGCTCGCGGTCTTCCTCACCCTGCGCGGCCTCGACGCGGCCGACAAGTGGAGCAGTGTGCTCAGCCTCTTCTTCACGGTGGCCGGCTTCGCGCTGGCCCTGGCCGGCATGGTCGGCCGCGGCCCCGCACAGTCGGCGGACGGGGCCGTCGCCGGGGGAGCGCTGCGCCAGATCCGCGGGGTCAAGGGTGACGTGACCATCACGGGCGGCGGCGCTTCCGGCACTCCGCCTTCTTCTACGTCGGTTCCCGCACCCGGTCAGGGCGGCGGCACCCAGTCGGCCCAGAGCGCCCGCACCGGAGGCGACCTGACACAGATCGACGGCGTCGACGGCTCGGTGAGGATCCAGCCGGAGTCGCCGACGCCATGAGGGGACTGTTCAAGCGGTGGCGTCGGGGCGCGGGCCCCCAGACCGCCGAGGGCGCCACGGCGGGCCGCGACATCAACATGTTCAGCAACATCGAGGGACCCGTGTACGTGGGGATCGAACCCCCGCCGCCCCCACCTGAGTTCGACGCCGCCGTCGCCCACTACACCGCTCGTCTGCGCCAGCGCTACGGCCGCCTGGACCTGGAGGTCCTCACACCCCTCCGGGAACAGGGCGAACACCCCGTCGTGCCGCTCCACGACGTCTTCGTCCCCCAGTCCGTACGGGCCGACCCGCCCCCCGTCGAGCTGCCGCGGGAACTGCTGCGTCGGCTCGAGGACCCCACCGAGGCCGAGTTCCACGAACTGCCGCCGGGCGTCGACCGGGAGACGGTCGAACGGGTCCGTGAGGCGTACCGACAGCGGCCGCCGCAGCCCGTCCTCGACGTCCTGAGCGCTCCGGACAACGACCACGTCGTCCTCCTCGGCGACCCCGGCGCGGGCAAGTCCACCCTGTCCCGCTACCTGGCGCTGGCCCTGACCGCCCCGGAACCCGTGCCGGGCCTGGAGCGGCTGCACGGCCGGCTGCCCCTCATCCTGGAGCTCCGGGGCTATGCGCAGGCCGCCTGGCGGGAGCGGAGCTTCGAGGACTACCTCGCCCACCAGTACGAGACGGAGGGCCTCGGCCTGCCGGCCGAGCTGCTGACCGCCGTGCTCGCGGGTGAAGCGCCCCGCAAGCCCCTCGTGATCTTCGACGGACTCGACGAACTCTTCGAGACGGACGTCCGGGACGCGGTCACCCGCCGCATCGCCGGTTTCGCCGCCCGCCACCCCGAGGCCCGCGTCCTCGTCACCTCGCGCGGCCACGGCTACCAGCGCGCGGTCCTCGACGGCGCCGGCTTCGCCGACTTCATGCTCCAGGACCTCGACCGCGAGCAGATCGGCGCCTTCGTCGCCCAGTGGTTCGCCGTCGCCTGCCCCGAGGACCCCGAGGGCGCCCGCAGGCTGATCGAGCGGGTCACCTCCGCCGTCGACGGCTCCCGGTCCGTACGGGAACTCGCGGGCAACCCGCTCATCCTCACGATCCTCGCCATCATCGGCCGCCGCCGCGAACTGCCCCGGGACAGGCGCCGGGTGTACCAGCACGCCGTGGACGTCCTGGTCGAGCACTGGGACCCCAGCAAGTACCTCAAGGACCGCAGGATCGAGGAACACCTGCCGTACCTGAGCGCGGACGACAAGCTCGAACTCCTGCGCCTCATCGCCCGTGGCATGCAGACCGGTCAGGGCGGCGTCGCCGGCAACCACATCGCGGGCCCCGACCTCATCACGTACTTCGAGGACTACCTCAAGGACCGCTACGCCCTCCCGCCCGACCGCGCGGCGACCGCCGCCCGCCTCATGCTCGACCAGTTCCGCCACCGGAACTTCATCCTCAGCCGCTTCGGCGGCGAGATCTACGGCTTCGTCCACCGCGCCTTCCTCGAATACCTCACGGCCACCGACCTCGCCCACCGCTTCCACCGCACCCGCGAGCTCTCCGAGCAGGACCTCCAGGACCTCTTCGAGACCAAGGTCCACGACCCGGCCTGGCAGGAGATCCTGCTGCTGCTCGTGGGGATGCTGGACGAACGCTTCGTGGCGGGGGTGATGGACCGGCTGCTCGCCCCGCGACCGGTCTCCATCCGCCTCGCAGCGAATGACGACCGGGCCTTCGCCGAAGTCACCTTCCTGGCCCGCTGCCTGGGGGAGGTGCGCCGCTTGAACGTTCTGGAGCCGCAGAGCAGGAGCCTGGTGCGGAGGATCACGAGGCTCTTCGACCAGGCCGCGGTACTCGGTCGGCGCTTCTACTACCCGAGCCGCCATCTGGATGATCTGGGGCCTGCGTTGCGGGCCCTGGGTGGTGACTGGTGCGGCCGGGCCGACTACCTGGAATGGTTCGAGGGGGATCGCCCCCACCAACAGCCGCTCGGCGGCCGGCGTCTGGCGGCCAACTCCCTTGGGCAGCTCGCCGCGGACGTCTACCTGTGTCTGGCGTCGGCAGGTACGGACACGAGCTGGGCGGACGTCGCGCAGAGCGCTCTGGCGAGTGACCGCCGCGAGGTCAGGATCGGCATGGCGTGGCGACTGCTGCGCCGCACCCGCGAGGAACCCGCGCTACGGCCACTGGTCGAGCGGTGCGTGCGCGAGGACCCGAGCCCTGCCGTACGGCAGACGCTGCTGGAATACCTGTCGTTCGAACCGACGACGGATCCCGACTGGGTCGGGCGGCTGGCCCTCGAGCGCATGGACCGTGAGGAGGACGCGCGGGTCCGCGCGGCTGCCGTGGAACTGCTCCAGAAGGACAGGGTGGCCGACCCCGAGGTGCGTGCGGCGCTGGAACGAGCGCTCCAGGACCGGGCGGCGGAGGTGAGACGGGCAGCGCTCAGAGGGCTGATCAGCGATCCGGACAGGAGCCGGAGCATGGCCGCCTGCCGTGTGGCGCTGAGCGAGGGGAATGGTGAGATCCGTCGCATCGCGTTCTCCGCCGCGAGGGACAACGGCCTGGACGCCGACGAGGAGTTCCAGGCGTTGATCGAGAACATGGTGAGGAACGACGTCGACGCCGAGGTCTTGCCGGACGCGATCGGCGCACTCGGGCCCCGAGCGCTCGAAAGGGCCGCAGTGCATGAACTGCTGCTCGCACGCTCCGCACACGACGATCCCGGCGTCCGGGCGGCCGCGGTGCGACGCATGGCACGGAGCGGATCGCGGTACGAGGCTCTGGTCACACGGGTCTCGCACCTCATGGACCATGACGAGGATCGTTACGTGCGAAGGGCTGCCCTGTACGCCTTCGGCCGCTTCGAGGAGCAGACGGCCCGTGCTCTTCTCGTCGAGCGGACACGCGGCGCCGACGGTCCTTGGACACGGCTCGACGCGTGGCACACCCTCTTCCGGCTGGATCGTGGCCTGGCACGTCGCCTGATCGCCGAGCGTCTGCGCACCGAGCCGGACGAACCAGTGCGCATGTGGATGATCTCTGAGCTGCGCCGCTCGGATGGGCGCGGTGCCCTCGTCGACGCCGACGCGGAATACGCGGTGCTGCTCGATCTCGCCGCCTCCGACCCGAGCGGCAAGGTGCGACGGCCCGCGTTCGAGCAACTCGCCGAGTTCCACGACGACGTACCCGCGCTGCTCGCCCTCGCCGAGGACCGCTACGCCCACGACCCCGACGACACGATCCGCGCCCACGCCTTCACCTTGCTGACCGACATCCGCCGCGACGACCCCGCCCTCATCCCCGTACTCCGCCACGCCGCCGAGCACGAATCGGACCCGATCGCCGCCCGCGCCACCTCCCTGCTCGCCGTGCTCGCGCCGGAGGGCCGGCGGGATCCGACCTGACGTCGGTTCCGCCGGCCCTCCGGGCCGTACCGCACCGCTCCCGCTACACCACCAGCGACAGCAACAGCACGCACACGATCCCCACCACCGAGATGATCGTCTCCATCACCGACCAGGTCTTGATCGTCTGGCCGACGCTCATCCCGAAGTACTCCTTCACCAGCCAGAACCCCGCGTCGTTCACATGGCTGAAGAAGAGCGAACCGGCCCCGATCGCGAGGACGAGGAGCGAGACCTCGCCCGTCGACATGCCCTCGGCGAGCGGGGCCACCAGGCCCGCCGCCGAGATGGTGGCGACCGTGGCCGAGCCGGTCGCGAGGCGGATCGCGACGGCGATCAGCCAGGCGAGCAGCAGGGCCGGGATGGACCAGTTCTCGGAGAAGTCGAGGATCATCTGGCCGACGCCGATGTCGATCAGCGTCTGCTTGAAGCCGCCGCCCGCGCCGACGATGAGCAGCACGCCCGCGATCGGGGCCAGCGACTTCTCGACCGTGGAGGACAGCCGTTCCTTGGTGAACCCGGCCGCCCGGCCCAGCGTGAACAGGGCGACGAGGACGGCGGCGAGGAGCGCGATCAGCGGGGAGCCGATGACGTCGGTGACCTTCTGCAGCCCGTGCTCCGGGTCGTCGACGACGATGTCGACGAGGGCCTTCACCAGCATCAGGACGACCGGCAGCAGCACGGTCGCGACGGTCACGCCGAAGCCGGGACGCTTCTCCAGGTCCTCGGAGGGCCGGACGGGGATCATCTTCTCCGGGGCCGGGATGTCCACCCAGCGGGCGGCGTACCGGGAGAAGAGCGGACCGGCGATGATCACGGTCGGGATCGAGACGAGGAGGCCGAGGGCGAGCGTGACGCCGAGGTTCGCGCCGACCGCGTCGATCGCGACGAGCGGCCCGGGGTGCGGCGGGATGAGGCCGTGCATGACCGACAGGCCGGCGAGGGCCGGGACGCCGATCCGCATCAGGGAGTAGTCGCCGCGCTTGGCGACCATCAGCACCACCGGGATCAGCAGCACGATGCCGACCTCGAAGAACAGCGGCAGACCGATCACGGAGGCGATGAGGACCATCGCCCACGGCATGGCTCGCCCGCTCGCCTTGCGGAGGATCGTGTCGACGATCTGGTCGGCGCCGCCCGAGTCGGCGAGCAGCTTGCCGAGGATGGCGCCGAGGGCGATGAGGACGCCCACGCCCGCCACGGTGCTGCCGAGGCCGGTGGTGAAGGACTTGATGGCGTCCGCGAGCGGGGCACCGGCGAACGCGCCGAGCGCGAGCGAGCCGATGGTCAGCGCCAGGAACGCGTGCAGCTTGAACCGGGTGATGAGCAGGACGATGACGGCGATACCGGCGAGAACGGCTATGCCGAGCTGGGCGTTGCCCGCCGAGGTGATCGGTTCGGCGGCGTCCGCTGCCAGGGTCTCGACGCTGAGACTGGTCACGGTGGGTCCCTAGAAGGTGAGGGGGCGGGGGCAGGGGGTGCGGGTCAGACGGCGAGCCGGCGCAGCGCGGCGACGGCCCGGGCGGTGATCTCCTCGGGGGTGCCGGAGACGTCGACGGCGACGCCGGCCTCGTCCTCCTGCAGCGGCTGCAGGGTGGCGAACTGGGAGTCGAGGAGCGCGGTCGGCATGAAGTGGCCCCGGCGGGCCGTCATCCGCCGCTCGATGAGTGCGCGGTCGCCGGTCAGATGGAGGAAGACCACGCCGGGCGCGGCCGCGCGCAGCCGGTCCCGGTAGCTCCGCTTCAGCGCGGAGCTGCTCACCACCCCGCCGTGTCCGGCCCGGCCGTGCGCCCACCGTCCGATGGCGTCGAGCCAGGGCGCCCGGTCGGCGTCGTCGAGCGGGACGCCGGCCGACATCTTGGCCACGTTGGCCGGGGGGTGGAAGTCGTCGCCCTCCGCGTAGGGGACGCCGAGCGCCTCGGCCACGAGCGGGCCGATCGTGGTCTTGCCGGTGCCGGCGACGCCCATCACGACGACGACCTGGGGGCGGTCCGCCGTGCCGGGGCTGCGGGTGGTGCTCATGGGGGTGCCTCGCTGTCTTCTTCGACATCTCCGACGTCCTCGACGTCGTTCGCACTCCTCGACATCGATCCGTCGCGCTCATGAAACCTATTGGGTACGACGTATTCAAGAGCCTGTGACAAATAAGTCGTACTTTTTCTTCCCTGTCGGCCGTCCCGTGTGATCACCCGGGTGATCACGCATAGGCTGGCCACCATGACGACACCGGCCCAGGGGCTCCATCCGCACGTCCTGACCACCCTGGGTCTCGCGATCACCGCGGGGGAGTACCCGCCCGGCAGCGTGCTGCGCACCGACGAGCTCGCCGAGCGCTTCGAGGTCTCTCGGACCGTCGTACGCGAGGTCGTGCGCGTCCTGGAGTCCATGCACCTCGTCGAGTCCCGGCGCCGGGTCGGCGTCATCGTGTTGCCGGCCGAGCGCTGGAACGTGTACGACCCCCAGGTCATCCGCTGGCGCCTGGCCGGCACCGACCGCCCCCGCCAGCTCCGCTCGCTCACCGTGCTGCGCTCCGCGATCGAACCGGTCGCCGCCGGCCTGGCCGCGCTGAACGCGACCCCCGAGCAGTGCCGCGAGCTCACCGAGGAGGCCCTCGGCATGGTCGCCACCTCCCGCGGCCGCCGCCTGGAGGAGTACCTGGTGCACGACATCGCCTTCCACCGGGTCGTCCTCGCCGCCTCCGGGAACGAGATGTTCGCCCGGCTCGGGGACGTGGTCGCCGAGGTCCTCGCCGGCCGCACCCGCCACCAGGTGATGTTCGAGGACCCCGACCCGGCCGCCGTCACCCTCCACGTCCAGGTCGCCGAGGCCGTACGGGAGAAGGACGCGGCCCGCGCCGAGGCGCTGACCCGCGAGATCGCCGTCGGCGCGCTCAAGGAGCTGGACGTCCTCGCCCCGTGAGGGCGCCGACCGCGCCGTAGCACGCCGTACACCCGCGCGTAACCTCTGAACTAGCTCAAATCCGGTCGTTCAGTGACATCCGCCACAGTCAGCGACCGGGTGTTGCCGTGAGGATGTCCGCTGGCCGTGCCGGGAAGCCCCACAAGGGCACGGCCGGGTACCGCACAGACCCTCCCCCCTCACGAAGGCGAACAACTCCATGAGTGACCGCATCACTGCGGCCGACCCGCTGTCCGCCACGCAGGCGGCGCCCGCGGCGTCGCAGGCTTCCGCCCACGTCGACGCCGGTGACGCCGGATACCGCAAGGACCTCAAGTCCCGGCACATCAACATGATCGCCATCGGCGGCGCCATCGGCACCGGCCTCTTCCTGGGCGCCGGCGGCCGCATGGCCAACGCCGGACCCTCGCTCTTCATCGCGTACGCGGTCTGCGGCGTCTTCGCCTTCTTCGTCGTCCGGGCCCTGGGCGAGCTCGTGCTCTACCGCCCCTCCTCCGGCGCCTTCGTCTCCTACGCCCGTGAGTTCATGGGCGAGAAGGGCGCCTACACGGCCGGCTGGCTGTACTTCCTCAACTGGTCGACCACCGCCGTCGCCGACATCACCGCCGCCGCCACCTACGCCCACTTCTGGGCGATGTTCAGCGACGTCCCGCAGTGGATCCTCGCCCTGATCGCCCTCGCCGTCGTCCTCGCCGCCAACCTCATCTCGGTGAAGTACTTCGGCGAGATGGAGTTCTGGTTCGCGATCATCAAGGTCGCCGCGCTCGTCGCCTTCATGATCGTCGGCATCTTCCTCGTCGTGACCTCCCACGACGTCGGCGGCCACACCCCCGGCTTCGCCAACATCACCGACAACGGCGGCATCTTCCCCAACGGCGTCATGCCGATGCTGCTGCTGATCCAGGGCGTCGTCTTCGCCTACGCCTCCGTCGAGCTCTGCGGCGTCGCCGCCGGCGAGACCGAGAACCCCGAGAAGATCATGCCCAAGGCGATCAACTCGATCATGTGGCGCGTCGGCCTCTTCTACGTCGGCTCCGTCGTCCTGCTCGCGCTGATCCTCCCGTACACCGCGTACTCCGGCGACCAGAGCCCCTTCGTCACCGTCTTCGACAAGCTCGGCGTCCCCGGCGCCGCCGGCGTGATGAACCTCGTCGTCCTCACTGCCGCCCTCTCCAGCCTCAACTCCGGCCTCTACTCCACCGGCCGCATCCTGCGCTCCATGTCGCTGGCCGGCTCCGCGCCCAAGTTCACCGGCGTCATGAACAAGGGCGGCGTCCCCTACGGCGGCATCCTGCTCACCGCGGCCTTCGGCGTCGCCGGCGTCTTCCTCAACTACGTGATGCCCGAGGACGCCTTCGAGCTGGTGCTGAACTTCGCCTCCATCGGCATCATCGGCACCTGGGCCATGATCATGGTCTGCTCGCTGCTCTTCGTGCGCCGCTCCCAGGAGGGCAAGCTCACCCGGCCCGCCTACCGCCTGCCCTGGGCCCCGTACACCCAGATCGTGACGCTGGTCTTCCTCGCCGCCGTCGTCGTCCTCATGTGGCTGGACGGCGGAGTGGGCCGCACCACCGTCAACTGCCTGCCGCTCATCGCCGCCGCCCTCGTCGGCGGATGGTTCCTGGTCCGCGGCCGCGTCCGCGCCACCGAGAGCGCCCGCCAGGACTGACCCCGGCCGGCCACCCCCACCGCTTCCCCCCACGGGAAGAGCGAGACCCCCGCAGGCACGAACCGCGGGGGTCTCGCGTTGGGTCAGGAGACAGTGGTACGCAAGATCCTTACAGAGCCTGACCGCCCAGACACCGTCGGAGAAGGGAAGCTCGCCATGCCGCAGCAGGTCCAGGGGGTCGTCGCCCCCGGCAGGAACGAACCCGTACGGGTCGAGACGATCCTGATCCCCGACCCGGGCCCGGGCGAGGCGGTGGTGAAGATCCAGGCATGCGGGGTCTGCCACACCGACCTCCACTACAAACAGGGCGGGATCAACGACGACTTCCCCTTCCTCCTCGGCCACGAGGCCGCCGGAATCGTCGAGTCCGTCGGCCCGGACGTCACCGACGTCGCCCCCGGCGACTTCGTGATCCTCAACTGGCGCGCCGTCTGCGGCCAATGCCGGGCCTGCCTGCGCGGCCGCCCCTGGTACTGCTTCGCCACCCACAACGCGCGCCGGAAGATGACCCTGACGGACGGCAGGGAGCTCTCCCCGGCCCTCGGCATCGGCGCCTTCGCCGAGAAGACCCTCGTCGCCGCGGGCCAGTGCACCAAGGTCGACCCGGCCGTCGCCCCCGAGGTCGCCGGACTCCTCGGCTGCGGCGTGATGGCCGGCATCGGCGCCGCGATCAACACCGGCGAGGTCGGCCGCGGCGACAGCGTCGCCGTCATCGGCTGCGGCGGCGTCGGCGACGCCGCGATCGTCGGCTCCCGCCTCGCCGGAGCCGCCCGGATCATCGCCGTCGACATCGACGACCGCAAGCTCGACACCGCCCGCCGGATGGGCGCCACCCACACCGTGAACTCCCGCACCACGGACCCCGTCGAAGCGATCAGAGAGCTCACCGGAGGCTTCGGCGCCGACGTCGTCATCGAGGCCGTCGGCCGCCCCGAGACCTACCGGCAGGCTTTCTACGCCCGCGACCTGGCCGGCACCGTCGTCCTCGTCGGCGTCCCCACCCCCGAGATGACGCTCGAACTCCCGCTCCTCGACGTCTTCGGCCGCGGCGGCGCGCTCAAGTCCTCCTGGTACGGCGACTGCCTGCCGTCCCGCGACTTCCCGATGCTCATCGACCTGCACCAGCAGGGCCGCATCGACCTCGGCGCCTTCGTCACCGAGACCATCGGGCTCGGCGACGTCGAGAAGGCATTCGCCCGCATGCACGAGGGCGACGTCCTGCGCTCGGTGGTGGTCCTCTGATGGCCGCCCGCATCGACCACCTGGTCACCTCCGGCACCTTCAGCCTCGACGGCGGCACCTGGGACGTCGACAACAACGTCTGGATCGTCGGCGACGACACCGAGGCGATCGTCATCGACGCCGCCCACGACCACGAGGCCATCCTCGCCGCCCTCGACGGCCGCACCCTGCGCGCCATCGTCTGCACCCACGCCCACGACGACCACATCGACGCGGCCCCGGCCCTCGCCGCCGCCACCGGCGCCCGGATCCTGCTCCACCCCGCCGACCAACCGCTGTGGAAACTGACCCACCCCGACCACCACCCGGACGGAGACCTCGCCGACGGCCAGGTCCTCACCATCGCCGGGACCGACCTCCACGTCCTGCACACGCCCGGCCATGCCCCCGGCGCCGTCTGCCTCTACGCCCCCGACCTCGGCACCGTCTTCACCGGCGACACCCTCTTCCAGGGCGGCCCGGGCGCCACCGGCCGGTCCTGGTCCGACTTCCCGACCATCATCGAGTCGATCCGGACCAGGCTCCTCGCCCTCCCGCCCGCGACGGTCGTCCGCACCGGCCACGGCGACCCGACCACCATCGGCGCCGAGGCCCCGCACCTGGAGGAATGGCTCAAGCGGGGCCACTGAGCGAGAGCCGGCTCACGAACCGCCGCTCCTCGCCCGAGAACGGGTCGGTGAACCCCAGCGTCCGCGCCAGCAACTGCAGCGGCCGCCCGAAGTCCTCCGGCCCGTCCTCCCGCACCACCGGGTACACCGGATCGTGCAGGATCGGCAGCCCCAGCGCGTTCATGTGCACCCGTAGCTGATGCGTCCGCCCGGTCTCCGGCACCAGCCGGTACCGCCCGAGCCCGCCCGCCTGCCCGATCCGCTCGATCAGCTCGATCCGGCTCTCGGCGTTCGGCTCGCCCGGCACCTCCCGGGCGGCCATCACCCCGCGCTCCTTCTCGATTCGGCTGCGCACCGTCACCGGCAACGCCACCCCGGGGTCGTACGCCGCCACCGCCTCGTACTCCTTGCGCACCCGCCGGTCCCGGAACAGCGTCTGGTACGCCCCCCGGTCCTCCGGCCGCACGACGCACAGCACCAGACCCGCGGTCAGCCGGTCGAGCCGGTGCGCGGGCTGCAACGCGGGCAGCCCCAGCTCCCGCCGCAACCGCGCCAGCACCGTCTCCGTCACATGCCGGCCCCGCGGCATCGTCGCCAGGAAGTGCGGCTTGTCCGCCACCACGATCCGCTCGTCCCGGTACACCACCCCGACCTCGAACGGCACCCGCTCCTCCACCGGGAACTCCCGGTGGAACCAGAGCAGGCGGCCCGCCGCGTACGGCTCGTCCGCCGCCACGGCGGCCCCGTCCGCCCCGACGAACCGCCCCGCGCGCAGCATCTCCTCGACCGCCCCGGCCCCGACCGCCCCCGCGTACCGGTCCCGCAGATGATCCCCGACGGTCGCCCACACCCCACCGGGATCCTCGGGCAGCCGCACCCGCACCGCGTCGATCCCGTCCCGCTGGGGGAGGGGAGAGGCGGGGGCCTTCGTTCTGCGTCTCACCGGTCCTGCCGTCGTCGCCGGGCCACCAGGGGTGGCAAAACAAGAAGGACCCCACATGATGCGGGGTCCTTCGCTGGTGTCCGAGGGGGGACTTGAACCCCCACGCCCGATAAAGGGCACTAGCACCTCAAGCTAGCGCGTCTGCCATTCCGCCACCCGGACAGGTGTCATGTCTTCGTGGCGCTCGGCCCTTCCGACGAGGAAAACCATAGCAAACATCTGAGGTGGCCGATCACCACCCCCGGGCCCCGCCTGCCCCGGCCCCCGCCGGCGTCTCGGCATGTGACGGCCGCATGTCGCGGGGCGGACGCCCTTGGGGGCCGAGGGGGCCGCGCGGGAGGATGGGGCGATCAACGTCATCACGTGGGGCACGTAGTGGGAGGAAGCAGCGTGAGCGAGTCGAACACCGCGGCGGGAAGCGTCACCGGAGAGGACGAGGTCGTCGACCTCTGCCGTGACCTGATCCGCATCGACACCAGCAACTACGGCGACCACTCCGGCCCCGGCGAGCGGGCGGCGGCCGAGTACGTCGCGGAGAAGCTCGCGGAGGTCGGCCTCGAGCCGAAGATCATCGAGTCGCACAAGGGACGCGCCTCCACCGTCGCCCGGATCGAGGGCGAGGACCCGTCGCGCCCGGCCCTCCTCATCCACGGCCACACCGACGTCGTCCCCGCCAACGCCGAGGACTGGACCCACCACCCCTTCTCCGGCGAGATCGCCGACGGCTGCGTCTGGGGCCGCGGCGCCGTCGACATGAAGGACATGGACGCGATGACCCTCGCGGTCGTCCGCGACCGGCTGCGCAGCGGCCGCAAGCCGCCCCGCGACATCGTGCTCGCCTTCCTCGCCGACGAGGAGGCCGGCGGCACCTACGGGGCCCGCCACCTCGTCGACAAGCACCGCGACCTCTTCGAGGGCGTCACCGAGGCGATCGGCGAGGTCGGCGGCTTCTCCTTCACCGTCAACGAGAACCTGCGCCTCTACCTGGTCGAGACGGCCCAGAAGGGCATGCACTGGATGCGGCTGACCGTCGAGGGCACGGCCGGGCACGGCTCGATGACCAACGACGACAACGCGATCACGGAGCTGTGCGAGGCCGTGGGCCGGCTCGGCCGCCACACGTGGCCGGTCAGGGTCACCAAGACCGTACGGTCCTTCCTCGACGAGCTGTCGGACGCGCTCGGCACCCCGCTCGACCCCGAGGACATGGACGCGACCCTCGCCAAGCTCGGCGGCATCGCCAAGATGATCGGCGCCACCCTGCGCAACTCCGCCGCCCCGACCATGCTCGGCGCCGGCTACAAGGTGAACGTCATCCCCGGCCAGGCCACCGCGCACGTCGACGGACGGTTCCTGCCCGGTTACGAGGAGGAGTTCCTGGCCGACCTCGACCGCATCCTCGGCCCGCGGGTGAAGCGCGAGGACGTGCACGGCGACAAGGCCCTGGAGACCAGCTTCGACGGCGACCTGGTGGACGCCATGCAGGTGGCCCTGCGGGCCGAGGACCCGATCGCGCGGGCGGTGCCGTACATGCTCTCCGGCGGCACGGACGCCAAGTCCTTCGACGACCTCGGCATCCGCTGCTTCGGCTTCGCCCCGCTCCGGTTGCCGCCGGAGCTGGACTTCGCCGGCATGTTCCACGGCGTCGACGAGCGGGTCCCGGTGGACGGCCTCAAGTTCGGCGTGCGGGTCCTCGACCGGTTCATCGACGCCAGTTGAGGGCCGCCGACGCACCCGGAAATCGGCCGCGCGTGCGGAGATGCCCGGAAAGAGTGAATGCCCGAGGCGCCTCGTAGCCACCCCGGTTCCCCCTCGTTACAGGTGTGCGGTCCGCGGCTGGGACCGCATTGCCTACAAGGAGGAATAATGATCAAGAAGGTCGTCGCTGCTGCGGCTGCCACCGGCGGTCTCGTTCTCGCGGGTGCGGGCATGGCCGTTGCCGACGCGGGTGCCCAGGGTGCGGCCATCGGTTCCCCCGGTGTCCTCTCGGGCAACGTCGTCCAGGTGCCGATCCACGTTCCCGTGAACGTGTGCGGGAACACGGTCACCATCATCGGGCTGCTGAACCCCACCTTCGGCAACACCTGCATCAACGCCTGACGTCGTGCCTCGACCCCTGAGGGTCTGAGCCAGCGGCCGGCCCCGGAGTGCGTGCCATGCACTCCGGGGCCGGTGGTCATTTCGTCACGAGCCGAGAAGCAGGTAACCCACAATGCGACAGGTCACACGCATCACCCGCACGAGCATCCTCACCGTCGCCGCGGCGAGCGGCATGATCGCCCTCGGCGGCGGCTACGCGCAGGCCGACGCGGGCGCGAACGGCACGGCGTCCGACTCGCCGGGCGTGGCGTCCGGCAACAGCGTCCAGGCACCGGTCCACGCCCCGGTCAACGTCTGCGGCAACACCGTCAACGTCGTCGGGCTGCTGAACCCGGCGTCGGGCAACTCCTGCGCCAACCAGGGCGCTCCGGGCGGATACGGCGACGACGGCGGCTCCTCCGCCGGCGGCCACACCTCGGACTCGCCGGGCGTCGGCTCCGGCAACAACGTCCAGGTGCCGGTCGAAGCCCCGGTGAACGTCTGCGGCAACAACGTCACGGGCGTCGGCCTCGGCAACGCCGTCGGCGGCAACGACTGCGGCTACGGCATCGAGCCGACGCATCCCGGACACCCGGGAGAGCCCGGCAACCCCGGAGAGCCGGGGAATCCGGGAGAGCCGGAGAACCCCGGCAACCCCGAGAACCCGGGCCCCGGCGACTCCGGCGGCGAGCACCCCGGCAACCCCGGCACCCCGGGTCAGCCGGAGAAGCCGAACACCCCGGGTGCGCACACGGTCACCCAGGACCGGCCCGACGAGGAGCTCGCGCACACCGGTGCCGACACGCTCGGCATCGCGCTGCCCGCCGGGGCGGCCCTGCTGCTCGCCGGCTCCGTGATCTACCGCCGGGCCCGCCGCAGCGCGTGAACCGGCCTCGCCGCACGGCGAACGGAAAGGGCCCCGCGATCTCGCGGGGCCCTTCTCGTCTCACCAGGTGGCACGGATCTGACGGATGATGCGCCGGCGCAGCCGCACCCTGCGGCTGCCGTCCCGGTGCAGGCTCAGTCGGTCCAACTCCCAGTGTCCGTACTCGGCATGGTCGGTCAAAAGCCGCGTCGCCTCCTTGCGGGAGACGCCGCGCGGCACGTACACATCGACAAATTCGTATTCCGGCATCACATCTATTGTGCGGCCAAGGCCCCGGTACGGATAGCGTCTCTCCTATGTCTGATGCTGCGCAGCCCACCGCTGCCGAGGTACGCGCCGCCGCCGAGGCGGTCAAAGCCGCACTGGACCGTCACCTCGCGGCGGTCGAAGGCCGCACCGGGGACGACGACCCGGCCGTCTACGAGGCATTCAACGCGCTCGCCGCGGCGGCGGAGGCGTACGACGAAGCCCTCTACGACCGGTACGACGAGGTCACGCCCTTCGAGATCCCCGGCGCGGACGACTCCCTTCCGCCCTACGCGGGGCCGGAGGAACCGCACGCCCTCAGTGTGCTGATCCGCCGCGACTACGCCGTCGTGGAGCCGCAGCGGCTCATCGCCCAGGCCCGTCGGGTCACGGACCTCGAACGGGACGAGGCGGCGACGACGACCCACGCGGCGCTCGGGATCCTCTTCGGCGAGTACGAACCTGACGAAATCGCGTCCCGTCACAAGGAATTCGGCCTGGAGGAGGGCGACTCCACGCTCTGGGTCGAGGCCGCCGAGGAACTGCCGGAAGCGGGGGAGTGGCTGCACGCCCCCTTCGAGCACGCCGACCCCGAGCGGATCGTCTGCCGCTTCGACATCAGCGCCGTCTTCGACGACGAGACCGACGAGGACCTGGAGGACCGGGTCCGCGGGACCTGAGCCCGGGCCAGAAGCACCGGGTGCACGAGCACCGGACCACGGGCGCCCCTTCCGCCGCGAGCGGGAGGGGCGCCCGTGGCGCGCTACGCCTCGTCCTCGTGGAGCAGCGCCTCCAGGAGCGGGCGCAGCCGGGTCGTACGCTCCGGGTCCCGGCCCTCGGCCACCGCGCGCGGCAGCGCCTGATCCACACCGTGGACGACCGAGAGATGGCGCTCCGCCCGCCCGAACGCCGTGTACACCCAGGCCCTGCTGAGGCCCGCGGCCGCGTCACCGGGCAGCACCACGACCGCCGCGGGCCAGCGCGCCCCGACCGCCTGGTGCGCGGTCAGCGCCCAGCCGTGCCGCAGCGACGACTCGACCCGCTCCTTCCGTACGACGATCCGCTCGCCCCCGCAGTCCAGGTGCAGGCCCTCGGCGTCGGCCGAGACGACCGTGCCGGTGACCGTGCGGCCCGGGGCGGGGGAGTGGGCCACCCGGTCGCCCGGGTCGTAGCCGCCGAAGCGGCCGGGGCCCGGGTTGAGCCGCTGCTTGAGCGCCGCGTTCAGCGCGCGGGTGCCGGCGGAGCCGCCGTGCCCGACCGTGATCACCTGGGTCTGCCCCGGCGGCACCCCGAGGGCCCGCGGGATCGAGTCGGCGACCAACTGCACCGTGCGGTGCACCGCCTCGCCGGCGTCCCGGACCGGGACGATCACGACCTCCTTGCCGGGGGCGTCCACCTGGCTGAGCTCGCCGACGCCGATGCCCGAGACCAGCTCGCCGATCGGGCCGGGATCGGGGGTGCGGGAGGCGAGCTGCGGGGCGACCCGGGCCGCCAGCAGGTCGGCGAAGACCCGGCCGGGCCCCGCCGATCCCAGCACATGGGGATCGCCGCTGAGCACCAGGCGGCAGCCGTCGGGCAGCGCCTCGACCAGGGCGGCCGCGCTCTCCACGTCGAGCTGCGGCGCGTCGAGCACCACCAGCAGGTCCAGGGCGAGCGCGCCCTCCGCGTCCCTGCCCACGCCCGCGGAGCCGGACAGCAGCCCGGCCACCGTCACGGCGCCGTCGCGGGCGGTGTGGGCCGCGAGGGCCACTCGCAGGCCCCGCGCGCGGGCGGCCGCGGCCAGCGCGACCGGTTCGGCACGGGCCGCCTCGCCGCCGGTGTGCAGCACCAGACCGTGCGCCCCGGCGGCGCGGACCGGCTCGGGGCCGTCCCACTCCTCCGCCCGTACGGTACGGATCAGGCGGGCGACACCGTCGGCGAGGCTCTCCTCCGCGAGCGCGTACCGCTCGAGGCCGAGCAGCACCGGCACCTCGGGGCGCGGCTCGGCCTGTTCCTCTTCCTCCGGCCCCTCCTCGTCCTCCTCCTGGAAGACGAGGACCGCGGCCTCGGACACCGCGAGGTCGACGGCCTTGTCCGGCTCGGGCACGGCGAGCCTGGCCAGCCCCTCCCGTACGGCTCCGATCTCCAGGGCCGTGTGGCCCTTCAGCGCCGCCTGCTCCAGGAGCCAGGCGGTGAGGGCCACGGCCCGGCGCGGATCGGCGGGGCCGCACTGCGGGCCGAGGAGGGCCCGCGCGAAGCCGTCCGCCTGCTCCGGCCGCACGCCGGGCACGGAGAGCAACTGCCACGGATCGTCCTCCAGGGCGCGGGCCGCGCCCTCGCCGAGCACGGCGGCCACCTGCCCGGCGAGCGTCTCGGGGGCCCCGCCCCGGGCCAGCACCTGCCGGACGGCCGCCGTCGTCTCCTCGGTCACCACCGGCGCCGCGGGCGCCGGCGGGCGCACCGTCGTCTCCGGAGCGACGGGCGCCGGGGGCCGCGGCGGCTCGGGCGTCGCCATGCGGGGGACCGCGACGGGCTTGGCGCCGCTCTCCACCGCCCGCACGGCCGCCAGGAGATCGGCGGCCGTCCCGCTCAGCTTCCGGCCCGCCTCGACGGGCCCGCCCCGCTCGGCCTTCCGCTGCTCGATCCTGGCCCGCAACTCCCGCTGCGCGGCGATCTCCGCCTGCGCCTCCGACACCGCGCGGGCCGCCGCGTCACTCTCGGAATCCCCGACCCCGGGAGCGCCCCCGGCGTCGGCACCCGCCTCGGTCCCGTGCCCGTCCCCCGCGCCCGTCGTGTCGTCACCGTCACCGTCACCGTGGTCGGCACCGGGCTCGACGTCACCCGCCTCGGCCGACTCGGCCGCCTCGGCCGCCTCGGCCTCGGACTCCTCGTGGCTCCCGTCCTCCGGGCCCGCCCCCGCCCCCTCCGCCGGGTCTTCCTCGGCGGCCGTCGGCCGGGCCCGGTCGGCGGGGGCCGTCGGGGCCGGGCCGGTGGTGGACTCGTCCGTCAGGGCGTCGGCGGCCTCGGGCGTGTTCTCCCCGGAAGGCTCGGTCACAGGGTGCTCCAGTCGTGATCCGGATAGCGGTGCACGGGCGCCGACACGTCGTCGAGGGCCCGGCAGATCTCGTCAGGAAGACTAAGGCTCTCCACTGACAACGCGGCCGCGAGCTGCCGCGCGTTGCGCGCGCCGATGATCGGGGCGGTCACCCCGGGCCGGTCGCGCACCCAGGCGAGGGCGACGTGGAGCGGGGTCGTGGCGAGTCCGTCGGCGGCCGTGTGGACCGCGTCGACGATCCGGCCGGCCGTCTCGTCCAGATACGGCTCCACGAAGGGGGCCAGGGCCTCGGAGCCGCCGCGCGAGTCCGTCGGGGTGCCGTTGCGGTACTTGCCGGTCAGCACCCCGCGCCCGAGCGGGGAGGAGGGCAGCAGCCCGATGCCCAGGTCGAGCGCGGCGGGCAGCACCTCCCGTTCGATGCCGCGCTGGAGCAGCGAGTACTCCATCTGCGTCCCGGCGAGCCGGGTCCGGTCGCCGCCGAGCTGCCAGGTCCCCGCCTTCGCCAGTTGCCAGCCGCAGAAGTTGGACACGCCGACATAGCGGGCCCGGCCGCTGGCGACCGCGATGTCCAGGGCGTGCAGCGACTCCTCCAGCGGGGTGTGCGGGTCGAAGGCGTGCAACAGCCACAGGTCCACGTAGTCCGTGCCCAGCCGGGCGAGCGACGCGTCGAGGGCGGCCAGGAGATGGCCGCGCGAGCCGTCCGTGCGCCGGTCGGGGTCCGGGACGCTGCCCGCCTTGGTCGAGATGACCAGCTCCCGGCGGGGCACGAGGCCGCCCCGGTCGTCGATGAGCCGCCCGAGCAGATACTCCGCCTCGCCGCCGCCGTAGACGTCCGCGGTGTCCACGAGCGTGCCGCCCGCGTCCCAGAACGTCTTCAACTGCTCGGCGGCGTCGTGCTCGTCGGTGTCCCGGCCCCAGGTGAGGGTGCCGAGCCCGAGCCGGGACACGCGCAGGCCCGTACGTCCGAGATGCCTCTGCTCCATGGCCGCGAGATTACTGGCCAGGGCACCACGCGGAGAGAGCCTGTGGACAACCTGTCCACAGGGCGAGGGCCGGTCCGGCTCCTGTCGGACGGAGGGCCCGCGCGCTAGAGTCCCGCACAAGGACGTTACCGATGGGTAAGGGGTACGTGGCATGCGGCTCGGCATCAACCTCGGCTACTGGGGCGCGGGCATGGACGGCGACAACCTCGCCGTGGCGCAGGAGGCGGACCGCCTCGGCTACGACGTGTGCTGGGCGGCGGAGGCGTACGGCTCCGACGCTCCCACCGTGCTCTCCTGGGTCGCCGCCAAGACCGAGCGGATCGACGTCGGTTCGGCGATCATGCAGATCCCGGCCCGCCAGCCCGCGATGACGGCGATGACCGCCGCCACCCTCGACTCGCTCTCCGGGGGCCGCTTCCGCCTCGGCCTCGGCGTCTCCGGACCGCAGGTCTCCGAGGGCTGGTACGGCGTCAAGTTCGACAAGCCGCTCGCCCGCACCCGCGAGTACGTCGAGATCGTCCGCAAGGCCATGTCCCGCGACCGCCTCACCTACCAGGGCGAGCACTGGACGCTGCCGCTGCCGGACGGCCCGGGCAAGCCGATCAAGCTCACCGTCCACCCGACTCGCCCGCACATCCCGCTCTACATCGCCGCCATCGGGCCCAAGAACCTGGAGCAGACCGGCGAGATCGCCGACGGCGCCCTGCTCATCTTCCCGTCCGCCGAGCACCTGGAGGAGACCGCCCTGCGTCACCTCCGCGCGGGCCGCGAGAAGGCGGGCCTGACGATGGACGGCTTCGACGTCCACCCCACCCTGCCGCTCGCCCTGGGCGACGACATCGACGCCCTGGCCGACGTCTTCCGCCCGTACACGGCGCTCTACGTCGGCGGCATGGGCAGCCGCAAGCAGAACTTCTACAACCAGCTCGCCCAGCGCATGGGCTACGAGAAGGCCGCCGCCGAGATCCAGGACAAGTACCTGGCCGGTGACAAGGACGGCGCCGCCGCGGCCGTACCGCGGCAACTGATCGACCAGACCACCCTGCTCGGCTCCGTCGACCGCATCGCCGACCGTATGAAGGCGTACGCGGCGGCCGGGGTCACCACCCTGACCCTCGCCCCGGCCGGCTTCACCCTGGACGAGCGGATCGCGGCGCTCCGGGCCGGCTTCGAGGCCCTGGAGCGGGCCGGCCTCGCCTAGCGGAACTCCGGGAACGGGCCCGGAAAGGTCTGCGGCCGTGGTGGGGGCTCGGGGGTCTTCCCCGCCACGGCCGTCACGCAGCACAACGCGCGAACGAGCCCGGGGGTTACGCGCCCCGCGGCACTTCCTCCGCGCCCCGCCCGCACCCGCCCGGCGCCCGGCCCCGCCCCACCCGCCCGGCGCCCGGCCCGCGTCCGCCCCCGCCCCTCCCGGACCCGGGCCCGTACCCCGTTCGGCCCACCGCCCGAGCGCGCCCTGTTGCCCACCCGGCGGGGGCGCACTTGACTCGTACTCCACGGGCGTGCGGCGTGCGGACGTCCGCATGGAGGTGGCACCCATGCTTTCGGCCAAGAGCCTGTTCCAGGAAATCATCGACGACGACGAGTCCTTCCGGCTCTTCTGCTCCATCGCTGCCAGCGGCGAGGCCCAGGGAGGCTGGGAGAACGGCCGGATCGCCGCCCTGGTCCCGCCCGGCATGCGGGACATGGCGCCGAAGATCACCCGGCACGGCGCCGACGAGGACAAGCACGGCCGGATCTTCCACGCGCTGCTCAAGAAGCGCGGGCTCGACCCCGTCCCCGTACCGCCCGAGACCGACTACACGATGCTGCTCGAACGGCGCGGGATCGGCCTCGCCCACGACAAGCTCCGCCGGGACGAGCCCCTGACCGAGCGGGACATCGTCGTCTACCTCAGCCACAGCCGGGTCACCGAGCAGCGCGCGGCCGACCAGATGGACATGCTCGTCAAGCACTTCGGGGACCACCCGGAGCTCGGCAAGGCCATCCACATGATCGACAACGACGAGGCCAACCACC
The DNA here is from genome assembly GCF_040612775.1 of Streptomyces sp. NPDC006339. Classification (NCBI taxonomy): domain Bacteria; kingdom Bacillati; phylum Actinomycetota; class Actinomycetes; order Kitasatosporales; family Streptomycetaceae; genus Streptomyces; species Streptomyces sp. NPDC006339. The sequence continues at coordinate 13,059 of NZ_JBEXQW010000031.1, read as the reverse complement.
TCGCCTACTGTCACGAGGAACTGCTGCGCCTCAACTACGAGGGACACGGCCGGCTCATCCAGCGCACCCTGCGGGAGTCCGCGCTCGCCGAGATCCAGGTCTACCGCGACGTCAGCCTCGCCGTGATGAGCCACATGGGCCGCATCCTGCGCTGGCCCCGCGCCAAGGCCGCCGCCCTCACCGCCGGCATCCACGGCATGTACGCGTACGAGCGCGCGGCCGGCTGGCACCGGATGGTCGACCTGCGGATGCCCGAACGACGCGACGCCCTCGGAGGGCCCATGACCCCGGCCCCGGCCTTCTGAGCCCGTCTCCGTCCACACCCACGGCGCGGCGCGGATCGCTCACATCCAGCCCCGCCGCTTGAACAGCCGGTACAGCAGCGTGACGACCCCGGCCATCACCAGCAACAGCGCCGGATACGACCACGTCCAGCGCAGCTCCGGCATGTGGTCGAAGTTCATGCCGTAGATCCCCGCGACCATCGTCGGCACCGCGGCCATCGCCGCCCACGCCGAGATCTTGCGCATGTCGTCGTTCTGCCGCACCCCCATCTGCGCCAGATGCGCCGACAGCACGTCCGACAGCAGCCGGTCGAGCCCCTCCACCTGCTCCGTCGCGCGCAGCAGATGGTCCTGCACGTCCCGGAAGAACGGCATCGACCGCTCGTGCACGAAGGGCACGGCCCCCGTCGCCAGCCGGGCCATCGGCCCGGCCAGCGGACTGCTCGCCCGCCGGAACTCCAGCACCTGCCGCTTCGCCGTGTAGATCCGCTCGGCCGTGCGCCCGGGACTGCCGCCGGCCGGCGCGAAGACGTCCGCCTCCAGCTCCTCCAGGTCGACCTGGAGCTCCGCCGCCACCTCCAGGTAGTGGTCCACCACCGCGTCGCTGATCGCGTACAGCACCGACGTCGGCCCGTGCTTCAGCAGCTCCGGATCGGCCTCCAGGCGCCTGCGCACCGCCGCGAGCGGGGCGCCCTCGCCGTGCCGCACGGTCACCACGAAGGAGTCGCCGATGAACACCATCAGCTCCCCCGAGGAGACCCGGTCGCTCTCCGGCTCGTACAGCACCGGCTTGAGCACCACGAACAACGAGTCGTCGTAGACCTCCAGCTTGGGCCGCTGATGCGCCTTCAGGGCGTCCTCGACGGCCAGCGGGTGCAGCGCGAACTCCGCCGACACATGGTCGAACTCCTCCTCCGTCGGCTCATGCAGCCCCACCCACAGAAACGCGTCTCCGGTCGCCCGCGCCTGCGCGAGGGCGTCCGACAGATCGCCGGGGTCGTCCGTCCTGCGCCCGTCCCGGTAAATGGCTGAGTCCACGATCACGGCCCGTATTCTCCCCTTCCCGCACCTGTCACGCACCCGCAGGCACCCCGCCTACCCCCTAGGCTGGCCGACATGGCCACCCTGATCCTCGTCCGGCACGGACGCTCCACCGCCAACACCTCCGGGGTGCTCGCCGGGCGGACGCCCGGGGTGGCGCTCGACGAACGCGGCGCGGCGCAGGCCGCCGCGCTGCCCGGGCGCCTCGCCGGGGTGCCGCTCGCCGCGGTCGTCACCAGCCCGCTCCAGCGCTGCCGCGAGACCGTGCGCCCGCTGCTCGACGCCCGCCCCGGACTGCCGCTGCACACCGAGGAGCGGATCAGCGAGTGCGACTACGGCGACTGGTCGGGCCGCAAACTCGCCGAGCTCATGGACGAACCGCTCATGGAGGTCGTCCAGGCCCACGCCTCCGCCGCCGCCTTCCCCGGCGGCGAGTCGATGCGCGCCATGCAGGCCAGGGCCGTGGACGCGGTGCGCGACTGGAACGAGCGGATCGAGACCGGGCACGGCGAGGACGCCGTCTACGTGATGTGCTCGCACGGCGACATCATCAAGTCGCTCGTCGCCGACGCCCTCGGCCTGCACCTCGACCTCTTCCAGCGCATCCACGTCGACCCGTGCTCCCTGACCGTCATCCGCTACACCCGCCTGCGCCCCTTCCTCGTCCGCCTCGGCGACACCGGCGACCTCGCCGGCCTCGCCCCGCGCGAGAGCCCCGCCGACGGAGGGGCGGCGGAGGTCGGAGGCGGTGCGGGCGCACCGTGATCCATCCGCGCAGTAGGGTGGACGCGCCGCTGTAAAGCCGCCGCAAGACCAGTCCCCAGCACCACAGTCGAGACCCAAGGGAGTCGGGAACGTGTCCCGTCAGGTGTTCCTCTACGACCCACCGGAGCGTTTCGTGGCCGGCACGGTCGGGCTGCCTGGCCGCCGTACGTTCTTCCTGCAGGCGTCCGGCGCCGGCCGGGTCACCAGCGTCGCCCTGGAGAAGACCCAGGTCGCCGCCCTCGCCGAGCGGATCGACGAACTCCTCGATGAGGTCGTGCGCCGCACCGGCGGCAACGCCCCCGTCCCCGCGGTCGCGCCGCCGGACACCACCGACACCGCCCCGCTGGACACCCCCATCGAGGAGGAGTTCCGGGTCGGCACCATGGCCCTCGCCTGGGACGGCGAGGAACAGGTCATGATCGTCGAGGCGCAGGCGCTCGTCGAGCTCGACGCGGACTCCGAGGAGGACCTCGCCGAGGCCGAGGAGCGGCTGCTCCAGGACGAGGAGAACGGCCCGCCCATGCTGCGGGTCCGGCTCAGCGGCGCCCAGGCGAGGGCCTTCGCCAAGCGGGCCCTCGACGTCGTCAACGCCGGCCGGCCGCCGTGCCCGCTGTGCAGCCTGCCGCTCGACCCGGAGGGCCACGTCTGCCCGCGCCAGAACGGATACCGTCGCGGCGCATGAGCAGTCACCAGGCCCTCACGGCGGTCGACCTGCTCAGGCTGGGGGAGCTGACCGTCCGCGGCCAGGTCCGCGAGGCGTCCAACGCGGTCCTGTTCTGCTCCGTCGCGTACGCGGGCGAGGAGGCGGCCTGCGTCTACAAGCCGGTCGCCGGCGAGCGCCCGCTGTGGGACTTCCCCGACGGCACCCTCGCCCAGCGCGAGGTCGCCGCCTACGAGCTGTCCGAGGCGACCGGCTGGGGCCTGGTCCCGCCCACGGTGCTGCGGGACGGCCCGTACGGCGAGGGCATGGTCCAGCTCTGGATCGAGACCGATCCGGAGGCCGCCCTCCTGGCCCTCGTCGAGGACGAGGAGCCGGGCGAGGGCTGGAAGGCCGTCGGGCCCGCCCAGGTCGCCGAGGACCGCACGGCGCTGCTCGTGCACGCCGACACCCCGGAGCTGCGCAGGCTCGCCGTCCTGGACGCAGTGATCAACAACGGCGACCGCAAGGGCGGGCACCTGCTGCCCGCGCCGGACGGACGCCTGTACGGGATCGACCACGGGGTCTCCTTCCACGTCGAGGACAAGCTGCGGACCCTGCTGTGGGGCTGGGCGGGGGAGGAGCTCACCGAGGAGGCCCTCGCCGTCCTGGAGGCGCTCGACGCGCGGCTGGCCCCGGGCACTCCGCTGGCCGAACGGCTCGCCGGGCTCCTGACGGCCGCCGAGGTGGACGCCCTGCGGCGGCGGGTCGCCGCGCTGCGCGGGACGGGGCGCCACCCCGTACCCTCCGGTCAGTGGCCCGCGATCCCCTGGCCTCCGGTGTAGCCGACGCGAGGCGTCGAACGTTTTCGGCCAATCTTCCGGAACACGGGAACACCCCCCGGGGGTATGCATGAACGGGCTCGTCACGCAAGACCGCCAGATCGGACAAGATCCCGGATGCGGTTCGTATCCGGAAGAGCTGTCCGGTTACGCTCAGGACATGCATGCCTGGCCCGCTTCTGAGGTCCCCGCCCTGCCCGGCAAGGGCCGCGACCTCCGGATTCACGACACCGCGACCGGTGGACGAGTGACCCTCGCCCCCGGCCCCGTCGCCCGTATCTACGTCTGCGGCATCACGCCGTACGACGCCACCCACCTGGGACACGCGGCGACCTACAACGCGTTCGACCTCGTTCAGCGCGTGTGGCTCGACACCAAGCGGCAGGTCCACTACGTCCAGAACGTCACCGACGTGGACGACCCGCTCCTCGAGCGGGCGAACCGCGACGGCATCGACTGGGTCGGCCTCGCCGAGCGCGAGACCGCCCTCTTCCGCGAGGACATGACCGCCCTGCGCATGCTGCCCCCGCAGCAGTACATCGGCGCGGTCGAGGCGATACCGGGCATCGTCCCGCTCGTCGAGCGGCTGCGCGACTCCGGCGCCGCCTACGAGCTCGAGGGCGACATCTACTTCTCCGTCGAGGCCGACCCGCACTTCGGCCAGGTCTCGAACTACGACACCGAGCTGATGCGCCACCTGTCCGCCGAGCGCGGCGGCGACCCGGACCGCCCGGGCAAGAAGAACCCCCTCGACCCGATGCTGTGGATGGCCGCCCGCGAGGGCGAGCCGAGCTGGGACGGCGGCAGCCTCGGCCCCGGCCGCCCCGGCTGGCACATCGAGTGCGTCGCCATCGCCCTCGACCACCTCGGCATGGGCTTCGACGTCCAGGGCGGCGGCTCCGACCTGATCTTCCCGCACCACGAGATGGGCGCCTCCCACGCCCAGGCCCTCACCGGCGAGTTCCCCATGGCCAAGGCGTACGTCCACGCCGGCATGGTCGCCCTGAACGGCGAGAAGATGTCCAAGTCCAAGGGCAACCTGGTCTTCGTCTCCGCGCTGCGCCGCGAGGGCGTCGACCCGGTCGCCATCCGGCTCGCGCTGCTCTCGCACCACTACCGGGACGACTGGGAGTGGACCGACGAGGTCCTGCGGGACGCCGTCGACCGTCTCGGCCGCTGGCGCGCCGCCGTCTCGCGTCCCGACGGCCCGTCCGCCGACGCCCTCGTCGAGGAGCTCCGCGAGGCGCTCGCCGACGACCTGAACGCCCCGGCGGCGCTCGCCGCGGTGGACCGCTGGACCGAGCTCCAGGCGGCCGAGGGCGGCACGGACGAGTCCGCCCCCGGCCTCGTCTCCCGCGCGGTCGACGCCCTCCTCGGCGTCGCCCTCTAGGACGCACGGCCACGCGGCCGTCCCCGGACCTCCCCGCGAGGCCCGGGGGCGGCCGCTTCCGCGTCACCGGCCCCGTCGAACGGCTACGGGAGGGGCGGCCGCGCCACCCCTCCCGTATCGATCACTCGTCAGCCCGTACCGGTCACGCGCCGGCGGCCTCGTCGCCGCCCGGCTTCGTCTCCCGGCCGTCGCCCTCGCCCGCATCCTCGCCCGCGCTTCCGCCCGTGCGCTGTTCCCGGTCCGGGTCCGACGCCGATGCGGGGTCAGACGCCGACCCCGGCTCCGACGCCGACTCCGGCTCCGACTCCGGCGCGGGCTGGGGCCCGGGCTCCGCGCCCGGTACGGCCTCGGGGCCGGGCTGCTGCGGCTTCGGCGGGCGGGTCCGCTCGCTCGTGCTGTCCCGCAGATACGAGGTGTCGCCGCCCTCCGTCGCCACTCCGGGACCGGTGCCGGGACCGGAGCCCGGGCCGGGACCCGTGCCCGGCTCACGGCGCCGCAGATAGCGCTCGAACTCGCGGGCGATGGCCTCGCCGGACGCCTCCGGGAGCTCCGCGGTGTCCCGCGCCTCCTCCAGCGTCTGCACGTATTCGGCCACCTCGCTGTCCTCGGCGGCCAACTGGTCGACGCCGAGCTGCCAGGCGCGCGCGTCCTCGGGCAGCTCGCCGAGCGGGATGCGCAGCCCGATCAGGTCCTCGAGCCGGTTGAGCAGCGCCAGCGTCGCCTTCGGGTTCGGCGGCTGCGACACGTAGTGCGGAACGGCCGCCCACAGGCTCACCGCCGGCACCCCGGCGTGGGTGCACGCCTCCTGGAGGATGCCCACGATGCCGGTCGGGCCCTCGTAGCGCGTCTCCTCCAGGTCCATCGTCCGCGCCAGATCGGGGTCGGAGGTGACCCCGCTGACCGGCACCGGACGGGTGTGCGGGGTGTCACCGAGCAGCGCGCCCAGGATGACGACCATCTCCACACCCAGCTCGTGCGCGAAGCCGAGCAGCTCGTTGCAGAACGAACGCCAGCGCATCGACGGCTCGATCCCGCGCACCAGGACCAGGTCCCGGGGCTTCTCGCCGCCGATCCGTACCACGGAGAGCCGGGTCGTCGGCCAGGTGATCTTCCGGACACCGCCGTCCATCCACACCGTGGGCCGGTTGACCTGGAAGTCGTAGTAGTCCTCGGCGTCGAGCGCCGCGAACACCTCGCCCTTCCACTCCCGGTCCAGATGGGCGACCGCCGCGGAGGCGGCGTCACCGGCATCGTTCCACCCCTCGAACGCGGCCACCATGACCGGGTCGATCAGCTCGGGAACCCCCTCGAGCTCGATCACCCAGCGCCTCCTTCGTCGAAGTTCCTGTCGTACGGACCAACCTTACGGCTTTCCCAGGCCGCGTCCGCCTTGATCAACTACCCAGGAAAACCGGGCCGCACACGAAACGGGTAAGGGGCGGCCTCTCTTGAGACCGCCCCTTACCCGTGGTGCGTCGCTACTTGCGCAGCATGTCCTCGACCTTGCCGCGTATCTCGTCCGTGGCCAGGCCGCGGATCGTCAGCGTGGTGCGACGGCGCAGCACGTCGTCCGCGGTCTCGGCCCACTCGTGGTCGCGGGCGTAGGCGACCTGGGCCCAGATCTCCGGCGCGTCCGGGTGGATGCGCTCGGCGAGCTCGGGGTTCTCGTTCGCCATGCGGGCGATGTCGAAGGAGAGCGAACCGTAGTGCGTCGCCAGGTGCTTGGCGGTGTCGGCGGCCATCCGCGGGCCGGGCGCCGGACCGTCCACGAGCAGCCGGTGGGCGACCGCGTTGGGGTTGGCGATGCCGGGCAGCGGCAGCCGCTTCGGCAGGGTCGCGACCGGCTCGTAGTCGTCGCCCAGGGGGTGACCCGGCAGCGACTCCAGCTTCTTCATGATGGTGCGGCCGATGTGGCGGAAGGTGGTCCACTTGCCGCCGGCCACCGACAGCATGCCGCCGCGGCCCTCGGTGACGACCGTCTCGCGCTTGGCCTTGGAGGTGTCGCCGGGGCCGCCCGGCAGCACCCGGAGGCCCGCGAAGGCGTAGGTGATCAGGGAGCGGTCGAGCTGCTGGTCGCGGATGGAGAAGGCGGCCTCGTCCAGGATCTGGGCGATGTCCTTGTCGTTGACCGCGACCTCGCCCGGGTCGCCCTCGTACTCCTCGTCGGTGGTGCCGAGCAGGAGCATGTCCTCCCAGGGGAGGGCGAAGGTGATCCGGTACTTGTCGATCGGGGTGGCCAGCGCGGCCTTCCAGGGGGAGGTGCGCTTGAGGACCAGGTGCGCGCCCTTGGAGAGGCGGATGGACGGGGCCGCGTTCGGGTCCTCCATCTTGCGCAGGTGGTCGACCCAGGGGCCGGTGGCGTTGAGGACCAGGCGGGCGCCGACGCCGAACTCGCTGCCGTCGAGGCGGTCCCGGAGCTCGGCGCCGGTGACCCGGCCGTTGGTGAAGCGCAGGCCGGTGACCTCGGCGTGGTTGAGGACGACCGCGCCGGCGTCGACGGCGGCGCGGACCGTCATCAGCGCCATGCGGGCGTCGTTCATCTGGTCGTCGCCGTAGACGGCGACGGCCTTGAGGTTGTCCGTGCGCAGCTCCGGCACGTCCTGGGCGGCCTTGGCGGGGCTCAGCAGGTGTCCGACGCCGTCACCGAAGGCGGACAGGGCGCTGTAGGCGAAGACGCCGGCGCCGAGCTTGGCCGCGCCGTGCGGGCCGCCCTTGTAGACGGGCAGGTAGAAGGTGAGCGGGTTGGACAGGTGGGGCGCCACCTGGCGGGAGACCGCGCGCCGCTCGAAGTGGTTCTCCGCGACCAGCTTGACCGCGCCGGTCTGCAGGTAGCGCAGGCCGCCGTGGAGCAGCTTGGAGGAGGCGGAGGAGGTGGCGCCGGCGAAGTCGCCGGCGTCCACCAGGGCCACCCGCAGTCCGGACTGCGCGGCGTGCCAGGCGGTGGAGATGCCCAGGATGCCGCCGCCGATCACCAGGAGGTCGTACGTCGCCTTGGACAACTGCTCTCTGGTCTCGGCGCGGGTCGGCAGGGAACCGGCAGCCGGGTGCATCCCCAGGGAGGGGAGGCTCTGCAGGGTGGTCATCGCGAATTACTCCTCGTCAGTTCTCTTCTGCTTCGAGCCAGCCCATGGAGCGCTCTACGGCCTTGAGCCAGTTCTTGTACTCGCTGTCGCGCTTGTCGGCGTCCATGCGAGGGGTCCATTCGGCGGCCCGGCGCCAGTTGGCGCGCAGGGCGTCGGTGTCGGGCCAGAAGCCGACGGCCAGGCCGGCGGCGTAGGCCGCGCCGAGGCAGGTGGTCTCGGCGACCATCGGGCGCACGACGGGGGCGTCCAGGAAGTCCGAGAGGGTCTGCATCAGCAGGTTGTTGGAGGTCATGCCGCCGTCGACCTTGAGGGCGGTCAGCTCGACGCCCGAGTCCTTGGTCATGGCGTCGGTGATCTCGCGGGTCTGCCAGGCGGTGGCCTCGAGTACGGCGCGGGCGATGTGCGCCTTGGTGACGTAGCGGGTGAGGCCGGCGATGACACCGCGGGCGTCGGAGCGCCAGTACGGGGCGAACAGGCCGGAGAAGGCCGGCACGAAGTAGGCGCCGCCGTTGTCCTCGACGGAGGAGGCGAGGGTCTCGATCTCGGCGGCGGACTTGATCAGGCCCATCTGGTCGCGCATCCACTGGACGAGCGAGCCGGTGACCGCGATGGAGCCCTCCAGGGCGTAGACCGGCTTCTGCTCACCGATCTGGTAGCCGACCGTGGTCAGCAGGCCGCTGTAGGAGTTGATGATCTTGTCACCGGTGTTCATCAGCATGAACGTGCCGGTGCCGTACGTGGACTTGGCTTCGCCCTCGGCGAAGCAGGTCTGGCCGAACAGGGCGGCCTGCTGGTCGCCGAGTGCGGAGGCGACCGGGACGCCGTCGAGGACGCCGCCCTTGACCGTGCCGTACACCTCGGCGGAGGAGCGGATCTCCGGCAGTACGGCGGCCGGGACCTCCATCGAGTCGAGGATCCGCTCGTCCCACTGCATGGTGTGGAGGTTCATCAGCATGGTGCGGGAGGCGTTGGTGACGTCGGTGACGTGGTGACCGCCGTTCACACCGCCCGTCAGGTTCCAGATGACCCAGGAGTCCATGGTGCCGAAGAGGATCTCGCCGCGCTCGGCCCGCTCGCGCAGGCCCTCGACGTTGTCGAGCAGCCAGCGGACCTTGGGGCCGGCGAAGTAGGAGGCGAGGGGGAGGCCGGTCTCGCGGCGGAAGCGGTCCTGGCCGACGTTGCGGCCGAGCTCCTTGCAGAGGGCGTCGGTGCGGGTGTCCTGCCACACGAGGGCGTTGTGGACGGGCTCACCGGTGTTCTTGTCCCACAGCAGCGTGGTCTCGCGCTGGTTGGTGATGCCGATCGCCTTGACGTCGGCGGAGGTGATGCCCGCCTTGCGGATGGCGCCCGCCACGACTTCCTGGACGTTGGCCCAGATCTCGGCGGCGTCGTGCTCGACCCAGCCCGGCTTCGGGAAGATCTGCTCGTGCTCCTTCTGGTCGACGGAGACGATCCGGCCGTCCTTGTCGAAGACGATGCAGCGGGACGAGGTGGTGCCCTGGTCGATGGCGGCGATGAACGGGCCGGCGCCGTGGGAGGCGGTGCCGGAGGTGTGTGCGTCGGTCACGGTGGACTCCAAGGGAGGTCTGGGAGAAGGACGGCTCAGGCGAACGCGAGGGTGTAGATACCCGCGGCGAGGGCTCCGCCGATCAGCGGGCCGACGACCGGGATCCAGGCGTAGCTCCAGTCGGAGCCGCCCTTGTTCGGCAGCGGGAGGAGGGCGTGCACGATGCGCGGGCCCAGGTCGCGGGCGGGGTTGATCGCGTAGCCGGTCGGGCCGCCGAGCGAGAGGCCGATGGAGACGACGACGAAGGCGGTGATCAGGGCGCCGATGACGCCGAGGCCCTTGCCGCTGTCGTTGAGGCCCTGGGTGAGCACGGCGAGCACCAGCACCACGGTGCCGATGATCTCGGTGGCCAGGTTCTGCCAGGTGTTGCGGATCTCGGGGCCGGTGGAGAAGACGCCGAGCACCGGACCGGCCGCGGGAGCGGCCTTCTGGTCGACCATCCCCTCCTCGCGCGGCGTCGAGATGATCGACTCGTCCGTGAGGTGGGCCCGGAACTGCCCGTAGTAGGCCACCCAGACCAGCGCGGCGCCGATCATCGCGCCCAGCATCTGACCGGCGAAGTAGACCGGTACGTCGCCCCACTCCCCGTCCTTGACCGCTATACCGATCGTCACGGCGGGGTTCAGATGGGCGCCGGAGAGGGAAGCGGTCATGTAGACCGCCGTCATGACGGCGAAGCCCCACCCGAAGGTGATCGCGAGCCAGCCCGCGCCACGGGCCTTGGAGCTCTTGAGCGTGACGGCGGCGCACACACCACCGCCGAGCAGGATGAGTACGGCGGTACCGATGGTCTCGCCGAGGAAGATGTCGGAGCTGGACACCCGCGACTCCTTTGTCCTTCGTCCAGGGGAAGGCGAACCCCGGGTCCCTCCGGTGGTCCGCGCCCTCGGGGTGAGGGCGGTTTCGGCCCTTGGCACCGTCACACCTTAGCGTGTATTGCCGGTACCTGTTCGACAATGCCGACCGATGAACGGAAGTTTTGCGCCAGGGTTAACAGCGCGTCAAGGGTCGCGGGCGTGAAAAACCCGCCGATAACGCGATCGTTACCGACGGGTCGGATGGTGCTCGGGCGCAGGTGAGCGCCCGTTCAGAAGCGGCCGGCCCCCAGGTCCCGCGACACCGCCCGGGCACAGTCCCGTACGGCCGCGATCAGCTCCGAGCGCAGCTCGCCCGCCGCGCAGACCCGCTCCACCGCGCCCGTGATGGCGACCGCGCCCACCGGCATCCGCCGCCGGTCGTGGATCGGCGCCGCCACCGAGGCCACGCCCTCCCAGGTCTCCTCCACGTCGGCGGCCCAGCCGCGCGCCCGGGTCATGTCCAGCAGCGTCTCGAAGTCCGCCAGCGCCGTGACCGTACGGGGAGTGAAGGACTCCCGCTCGACCTCCACCGCCTCGCTGTGCGCCACCGGGTCGTACGCCGACAGCACCTTGCCCAGGGCCGTGGAGTGCAGCGGCTGCATGGCCCCGACCTCCAGGACCTGGCGGCTGTCGTCGGGCCGGAAGACGTGGTGGACGATGAGGACGCCCTGCTGGTGCAGCACGCCGAGGTGGACGCTCTCCCCGCTGGAGCGGGCCAGGTCGTCCGTCCACACCAGCGCCCGCGCGCGCAGCTCGTGCACGTCCAGATAACTGTTTCCGAGCCTCAGCAGCTCCGCGCCGAGCTGATAGCGGCCGGACGCGGCGTCCTGCTCCACGAAGCCCTCGGCCTGAAGCGTGCGCAGGATGCCGTGGGCCGTCCCCTTGGCGAGGCCGAGGGAGGAGGCGATGTCGGACAGGCCGAGCCGGCGCTCGCCGCCGGCGAGCAGTCGCAGCATCGCCGCCGCCCGTTCAAGCGACTGGATGTTCTTCGCCATCGCCCGGCCCTTCTCCTCACATGCTGTTCGACAATGCTGAACACTATCGGTCGATGCCGACCTTGTGTCACACCTGACAGTGTCGTCCACGAACGGGCCGGACCGGGAGTCCCCGCACACAGGATGCCGTCCACCTGCTGGAACCCCATGTCCACCCCGGCACGCGCACGGCTAGTCTGGGCCCGTGCACCCTCCTCCGAGCGTGCAAAGCCGACAGCCGTCGCATCCCAGGGAGCTCTGTCCATGGCCTCGTCGCCGACCCCTTCCCCCGCAGCCGCGACCCCCGCCCAGCGGGCCGACGCCCTCCGCGAGGCTTTCGCCTCCCGGGTCGTCGTCTCCGACGGAGCCATGGGGACCATGCTCCAGGCCCAGGACCCCTCCCTGGAAGACTTCCAGCAGCTCGAAGGCTGCAACGAGATCCTGAACGTCTCCCGCCCGGACATCGTCCGGTCGGTCCACGACGCCTATCTCTCGGTCGGCACCGACTGCGTCGGCACCAACACCTTCAACTGCAACTTCTCCGCGCTCGGCGAGTACGACATCGCCCACCGCATCCAGGAGCTCTCCGAGGCCGGCGCGCGGATCGCCCGCGAGGCCGCCGACGCGTTCACGCAGCAGACCGGACAGCAGCGCTGGGTCCTCGGCTCCATGGGCCCCGGCACCAAGCTGCCCACCCTCGGCCACGTCGACTACGCCACCCTCCGCGACGCCTACCAGCGGAACGCCGAGGGCCTCCTCGCCGGCGGCGCCGACGCCCTCCTCGTCGAGACCACCCAGGACCTCCTCCAGACCAAGGCCGCGATCATCGCCGCCCACCGCGCCATGGAGGTCGCCGGCTACACCGTCCCGCTGATCTGCTCCGTGACGGTCGAGACGACGGGCACGATGCTGCTGGGCTCGGAGATCGGGGCGGCGCTGACGGCCCTGGAGCCGCTGGGCATCGACATGATCGGCATGAACTGCGCCACCGGCCCGGCCGAGATGAGCGAGCACCTGCGCTACCTCGCCCGCCACGCCGGCGTCGCCCTCTCCTGCATGCCCAACGCCGGTCTCCCCATCCTCACCAAGGACGGCGCGCACTATCCGCTGTCGGCCGAAGAGCTGGCCGACGCCCACCAGACCTTCGTGGCCGAGTACGGGCTGTCGTTGGTGGGTGGCTGCTGCGGTACGACTCCGGAGCATCTGCGGCAGGTCGTGGAGCGGGTGCGCGGGCTGGTGCCGCCGGTGCGGGAGCCGCGTCCGGAGCCGGGTGCCGCGTCGCTGTACCAGACGGTGCCGTTCCGGCAGGACACGGCGTACATGGCGATCGGTGAGCGGACGAACGCGAACGGGTCGAAGAAGTTCCGTGAGGCCATGCTGGAGGGCCGCTGGGACGACTGTGTGGAGATGGCGCGGGACCAGATCCGTGAGGGCGCGCACATGCTCGATCTGTGCGTGGACTATGTCGGTCGTGACGGTGTCGCGGACATGGAGGAGCTCGCGGGCCGGTTCGCGACCGCTTCCACGCTGCCGATCGTGCTGGACTCGACGGAGGTCGAGGTCATCCGGGCGGGGCTGGAGAAGCTGGGTGGCCGGGCGGTCATCAACTCGGTCAACTA